>CAYFLP010000065.1:0-11021 GCA_964344045.1 uncultured Bifidobacteriaceae bacterium | reverse complement strand
GGCCAGGGCCGTTGGGGACGATGGCCATCGCCCCCCACCTGCCCTTTACCGTGCCAGCACCGTGGGATTGCCTCTGGTACCCCATTACCTTGGTGCCATGACCCGGAATCGAACCTCTGTTGCTCTCGCGGCCGTCTGTGCGCTCGTGGTCGGTGGCTTGGCTGCGATGCCCGCCGCGCATGCCGTGTCGACGCCGACGAATGTGCCACGCGGCGATATCGCGGCACCTGCGTCCGCGCTGCATCACGAGGTCACCAGGTCAGCGATCTGGGCGAGTCTTGGCGGTGGCGCGAACCTCTCCGGGGCCAAGATCCGGATTCTGGACTCGAATACCGGTCGCGTCGCCATTACCGGCAAGACCGGCGACGGCGGAGTCCTGTGGGTAGACATCAAGTCGCTCCCCGAGCACTTCACCATCGAAGCCTCAGGCGGAAAGACGCTCAGCGCGGCGAAGGCGGGGCTGCTTCGGGCCGACTACTCGAAGTCATGGGCCAAGAAGCAGGTCATCTTCATCTCGCCAGTCACGGAGGTTGCCCACCAGGTTGCTGGGATCAACGGAACCTCATACGCGGCGGGCATGCGCGCCGCTCGCACGTCGTTCCAGGTTCCGGCATGGGCGTCCTTGGGTCAAGTGACCGGGGCGTCAAATGCCTTCGATGGGAAGGCTTTCGTGTCGTGGGCCATGGCGCGCGGAGGTGTGAAGCGTGCGCTCAATGTCTCGGCTCACCGCGCCGCCAAGGGGCAGCAGATCACCTCATTCACCCCGGCTGTACCGACGCTGTCAACTCGGGCCAAGAAGCTGCGGTCGGAGGCCTCGACGGCCGTCTGGGCCGGCGAGACCCTGATGAGTGGGGTCACCGAGGGCGTGGCAGCGCAAGGGACGGAGTTTGCGATCGGTGATCTTCTCAGCGTTCCCGAGGGCAGCGGAACAGATGCCGAACTCGCGGAGATCTCGTCGGAGCTCCAGACGGCTTTGAACGACCTGACGGCGCTGCAGACGAGTGTCACAAGCCTTACTCAGACTGTTCTGCAAGGGCAGTACGCCACACTGGCAGGCAATATCAGTGGTGCTACCACTGCCAACACGGACTACTGGCCAACCTATTACGCGCTGTCACAGGACGATCCCACTTCTCCTGAGTGGTCGGCCGATGCCGCATCTTTCGCCGGCTTGGTCGCGACGTACGTGCACCCCTACGTAGACCAGTACGCGAACCTGTTCACCACCAATGGAACGACGGGCGTGCTTGCGGCGCTCTTCGCGGAGTACAACTCGGGTGACTACACATGGATCGACAGCGGCGACATCAATGACGTCAACACCGTGATCAACTACTGGGGAACCGAACTGGCCGAGACCGCTGCAATGGAGAACGAGTACCTGTGGTCGACTGTTCTGCCTGCCAGCGTATGCGACTCAGGCAACACGTTAGAGGACAAGGGGCAGTACTGCCAGGCTGCAGTCGCTGACACCGTCTCTACCCAGACGGCCAACGCACAAACGCAGAGCAACAAGGTCTACGCGCAGATCCCCACCCAGATAACCAATTCCGATGGCAGCCTCGACAGCACGATCATCATCAATCCGGTTGCCGAGAGTGCTGGTGGTCAGGTGGCCTACAAGGTGTTCCCGGCGACCCTCCAGGAAGTCGTGCAGAACAACTCCCGTGGAAACAGCGAGAACCCCAGTTGTGACAGCAAGGGAACGATCATGGCTGCGTCGTCTGCGTCCTGGCCCGTTGTTCAACCGTCCGACACGGACTGGACCACGCTGTGGCAGAACAAGTTGTCGGACCAGACGTGGACGGCACAGGCGACTTCGACGTTCAGCTACCTTCAGAAGTCGCGGGTATACAACGGCGCAACGCAGTACACCTATCAAACTCTGCAGAGCGGAGCCCCATCGGCATGGGCTCTCGTGGGCACAGATACGCGTCCCCTGGGCGGATTCCAGAACATCACGCAGTCAGACGGCTACCAGTCGGTCACGTACGACCAGTTCGTGAATTTCCTGTGGTGCTACACCTCCCCGGTGAGCCTCGTGGTGTCGTCGGCGACGGACTGGGTCTACAACTTCGCGACGGACACGAGTGGCCATGACACGCCCACAGGCGTGACCGCAAAGGACGGTGTGCCGGCACCGATCGGCATCATTGCGACCAAGCCATTCACGTTCGCGTATATCGACTAGTGGCACGACGGGCGTTGGCTCGGATTCTCTGAACGTCCGAGCCAATGCCAAGCAGGTGGGAGGCCCGTGGGTTAGGTGCTTGGATGGGCTCCATGCGTAGCGGTCTGAGTCGAATCGGAGTCTGGTGCGGCATCGCCGCACTCGGATGTGCGGTTGCCTGTGTCTCATCGGCTCCGAATGTCCTCGCCGCTACAGGCCCGAACGCAACGTTGGGGACCCCAGCACTGGCAGGACCGAGTAGCCAGACCCGCTATCTGGCACTGGGCGACTTCACTGGTGACGGCCTCCTTGATTCGCTCGTGCTCGACTCGGCCGCGCATGCATTGCTCGTCAGTCCCGGGAACGGCGATGGAACCTTCGGGGCGCCCGTGTCGACCACGCTGGTCGGCTCGGCCTTCGACTTCGTCGGCGTCGCTGCGGCGGACGTCAACCGAGATGGCAAGCTCGACGCCATAGCGCTGGATTCGTGGAGCCACGAGGTGAGCGTCTCGCTCGGCAACGGCAACGGGACCTTCGCCTTCGGCACGACCTACTCGACTGCGGCCACGCCCCAGTCCATCGCGATCGCCGACATGACGGGCGACAGCATCCTCGACCTCGTCGTTGGAATGTTCGACGGCGGGGTCGAGGTCATGCCAGGCACGGGCACCGGATCCTTCGCCACCGGAACTGCGGTCGCGACCTCCGCCGCAACCATCTACCAGCTCGCCGTGGGCGACATCGACGGCGATGGCGATCTCGACGTCGGCACCGCCAACTACGGGACGCATGCCGTCGGCGTCCTGACGAACAACGGATCGGGCACGTTGACGCTAGCGCTGTCCGTCGACCTGACGACCTACAACGCCAACGTGACCCGCGCCTACGGGATCGCATCCGGCGACTTCACGGGCACGGGGCGGGTGCAGTTCGCGGTGACGACCAGTGCCAATGCGAGCACATCGGGGGTCGCCATCGTCAATCCGCTCACGGGTGCCATCTCGGGCTACCTGTACGACGCCACGCCAGGGTTCGCCACGACGTCTGACGTGAACATGGATGGCAACGTCGACGTGGTCACGGCCTGGACCGGACTCGATACCGCGGTCATCTGGTATGGCAACGGCGACGGTACCTTCCGGACTCCGCCTCAGGCGACGACCGTGGCCACGGGCAACATGGCGCTGAATCCCCTCGCCGGCGACCTCGATCGCAACGGCGTGCCCGACGTGGTCGTCGGCCTGCTCTCCCTGCAGTTCTCCGTTGTGCTGAACCTGACGCCGCTGCCTCGCGGACCCCAGGCCCCGCCGGACTGGGTCAAGCAGGTCGGCCGACTGGAGAAGGACGCCTGCCCAGCGGGCTGGCATCCGAGCTGGGCGCAGTGGCCCAATGACCATACGGGCGGGTTCGTCTGCGAGCAGGTGCTGCGCTGGACGCCCGCCGGGATGGTCGCGCTCTAATCAGCTGAACGGGGCACGGTGTGCTGAACGGCGTCGGCTGGGCGCGCTAATCGCCAGCGGCCAGGCGCTCGCATTCATCGAGCAGCAGGCGTGCGCTCACCTCGAAGGCCGCGATGGAAACGGCGTGCGTGGCCTCGTCCGACCGGGTGAAGGCCTCGAAGGCCTCAATGCCGGACATCCGCCTGCGTTGCCGCCGGGCGCTGACGTGGTGGGGGTGGCCGATGTAGTCGACGATGATGCTTCCCATCGTGAGCATCTCGATCGCCTGGTACATGACCGGGACCTGATCGTCAGGAACGCCCATCATGCTGATGAGGCCGGCGACCTTGGCAGACACCGCATCGAAGTTCGGGGCCAGGACCGGTGCATCCGAGCGCAGGATGGCCAGGCAGCAGTCGGCGAAGAAGGGATCCGCCTGCGTGGCCGAGCGCACGGCCATCATGAACCCGAGGATCTGGTCGCGAGGGGACGGGTCGGACGCGAGCTCCTGCAGTGCCTGTTCGAGCAGCAGGGGGATCTGGGCATCGAAGACGCAGACGACGAGGTCGTTCCAGGTGGGAAAGTGCCGGTACACGGCAGTCGAGTGGGCGCCGAGCTCCTCGGCGAGGGACTGGGGGGTGAGGGCGCCCCAGCCCGAACGGGCCACGATGCCTGCGGCAGCGTCGACGAAGTCCTGACTCGTCCGACGCGCTCTGGCCATCCAGGGAGAGTAGCAAGGAGAAGTCGCTTGTCAGTGCGCAGGCAACACTTGTCGACGATGCTTGCAACGCCCTGGCGAACGTGTGAGTGTTGGCGCACGCTCCCAAGGAGGAACCCATGGCACAGAACACCGGCGCACAGGCGTGGCGTGGTTGGTGGATCACCTTGATCGGCTTCGCCATCGTATGGCTGATCTGCCTGGGCATCTGGGCGGCGACGGGCCAAGGCTACTTCTGGCCCATCTGGCCGGCACTGGGCATGGTCATCGGGCTGATCTACGCCGCCTGGCGCATCGCCAAGGTGAGCAAGCGCGCCTAGTCGCTTGGGCCTTCGGGTCGTGAACGGGCGGACGATGCCTGCTTCGTGACGGCGGCAGTCCTTCGGCACTTCGGCGAGGAGTCCCATGCACTTCATGGAGAGGCACTGGTTCGACGTGGGCGCAGTGCTGGGGGTCCTGCTCGCAGCGTGGCTCGCCTTCGCCGGCTCGGGCATGCCTGCGCTGACCTTGCTCCTGTGGCTGAGCCTGCTCTCGCTCTTCGCGCACCAGGTGGAGGAGTGGCGCTGGCCCGGGTGGTTCCCCGGCATGCTCAACGTGGTGCTCTTCCGCAGCTCTGATCCGTGGCGCTTCCCGCTCAACGTGCGCTCGGGCCTGGTCGTCAATGTCGTCGTCGGCTGGGCCAGCTACCTGGTGGCCGCGTTGCTGGGCGAACGCGCGCTGTGGCTTGCGCTAGCGACGATCATGGTCTCGCTGGGCAATTGCGTGCTGCACTTGGCCGTCATCCCCATCAGGGGGCGCATGGCATACAACCCCGGCATGGCCACCTCGCTGCTCCTCTTCGTGCCCCTGGTCGCCTGGTTCTGCGTGGAGGCCCTGCCGCGAATGCCGGGTGCTGAGGTCGCGGTGGGGGTCGTCGTGGGCCTCGTGCTGAATATCGGGGGAGTGGTCGGCATCATCCGGCTGCTCGAGGATCCGGATGCTCCCGCGTTCGAGGAGCGCCAGGTGCTCCCGGCACTGCGTGCGAGCCAGCCGTGAGCGGCGCGATCGGGAGCACAAGCACATGAGCCTGGTGTCCGTCCAGCAGCGCCTGTACCCGGAATCGACCTGCTTCGGGTGCGGCCTGGCCAACGCGCGAGGGCTAAGGCTGCAGAGCTTCGTCGACGGCGAGGGCGTTCGCGCGACGTTCACCCCGTGGGCGGAGCACGACAACGGCGTGGGCTTCCTCAACGGCGGCATCATCTCGACTGTCCTCGACTGCCACAGTGGCGCAGCCGCCTTCCACGAGGCGGACATGCGCGGCTGGCCACCCGCGCCAGGTGCGCCTTACCCGTACGTCACTGCAGGGCTCACCGTGGCGTTCCTCCGGCCGGCCCCGTTGCACGCGGCATGCGAACTGCGGGCCAGGGTGACCGACGCCGACGAAGACCAGATGCTCGTAGAGGCCGAGCTGCTGTGGGAGGGTAAGCAGCGCGCGATAGCAACATCGCACTGGAAGCGCTGGCGACCGCGGCGCTGAGCACGAGGGAGTGACGAGTGGTAGTGGTTGCCTGGATCCTCGCGATCGCCAGTTTCGTCGTCGGCTTGATCTCGCTCTATCGCGCAACCCAGGAGACGGCCGGCCGCAAGATGCGGTTCGTGATCCTGGGGATCGTCCTGCTGCTCTTCACGGCATTCAACGTCATGCAGATCGTCAACGGAGCCTGAGCCTGCCCCACTGGGCACGTGCGCGCTTGCGGTGCAGGCCGCCTCAGATCGCGAACTGGATTGCGGTGATGAAGTCCATCGAGGGCTGGTGCGTGGACAGGAAGTCCTTGTGCAGGGGGCTGGCCAGGTAGTCCTCGAAGTCGGCCATGGAGCCGAAGTCGAAGCTGGCCATCCACGTTGCCGAGACGGGGGCGTGGGGACGTCGGCCGAGGTCGCGGTCCAGGCGGGCGCTCACCGCATGGGGGTGCGCTGCCACGAGCGCATGGAGGTCGTCTTCGAGCGAGGCCCGCGCTGCATCGTCCAAGGCCGGGTCGAGGCGGATGTGGACCACGTGGCGCAGCGTCGGGGCGTCCGGTGCATCGGGTGAGCTCATAGCTGCATTCTTCCCTGCGCCTGACCGCCGAGACTCACTCCCCGTCCGCTGGGCGGCGAAGGCGCTTGGTCTCGCTGCGGAGCTTCTTGGACGTGATGCGGCGTTCTGTCGCACCGCGGGACGGACGAGTGGGCCGCCGCGCACGTGCGTGGGGGGCGAAGGCCTCGGCGAGCAGGGCGGCCAGGCGCTTGCGGGCTTCCTCGCGGTTGAGCAGCTGCGACCTCTGCGCTGATGCGGTCACGACGATGCGACCGTCGGACAGGCGTGTGCCCAGGCGCTGCAGGGCACGTTCACGCAGGTCGTCGGGGACGCTGGGCGAGCGCATCAGGTCGAAGGCCAGCTGCACGCGGCTGTCGGTGGTGTTGACGCCCTGGCCGCCAGGGCCGGGGGAGCGGCTGAAGCGCTCGTGCAGCTCGCGCGCGGGAATGACGACGCCGGGGCTCACGGTCAGGTCGGCGTCCACGCAACAAGGATGGCTCATGCGCGTGCCCCTCTATGCTCGGGAGGTCCCCGACACAGGAGCAGTGAGCATGGGCGAGAGCGAGGCCGGCCACGCGAGCGGCCATTCGCACGGCCCGACCGTGAGCGGCGGCATGCAGCATCGCGGACGCCTGGTAATCGTCCTCGGCATCACGTTCGCGGTGCTGGTCGCCGAGCTCATCGGCTCGGCGGTCACCGGCTCGCTTGCCCTCGTCGCCGACGCGGGCCACATGTTCACCGACGCCGCCGGCATCCTGCTTGCGGTGCTGGCAGTGACCTTCGCGGCCAAGCCAGCGACGGCAGCGCGCACGTTCGGCTTCTACCGCCTGGAGATCCTGGCCGCCGTCATCAATGGCGTCCTGCTGTTCGGGGTGGCCGTCTTCATCCTCTACGAGGCGTGGCAACGGTGGACGCACCCGCCGGAGGTCGAGGGCGGCCTGATGCTCGCGTTCGCGACCATCGGACTGGTCGCGAACGTCATCGGCCTCCTCGTGCTCCGGTCCGGGGCGGGTGAGAGCCTGAATGTGCGCGGTGCCTACCTGGAGGTCCTGGGCGACCTGCTGGGCTCCGCAGCGGTGATCATCGCCGCGATCGTCATCGCCGTGACCGGCTGGGAAAGAGCGGACGTGGTGGCTTCCGTTGCCGTCGCGCTCATGATCTTGCCCCGCACCTGGTCGCTCCTGCGCGAGGCGACCGACGTGCTCCTGGAAGCGACCCCGCGGGGCATCGACGTCGGCGAGATCCGCGCGCACCTGCTTGCCAAGCCCGGCGTGATCGGCGTGCACGACCTGCACGCCTGGACGATCACGAGTGGCATTCCCGTGATGTCGGCCCATGTGGTCGTCGCCGACGAGGTACTCGCTGACGGCGGCGGCGCCGGCCTGCTCGACCAGCTCGCCCGCTGCCTGGACGAGCACTTCCACGTGGAGCACTGCACGTTCCAGCTCGAGCCGGCCACGCACGCCGACCACGAATTCCGCACGCACGACTGAACGCCCCGGCAGCCGACCGGCCCCTGGTCGCCGGGCGCGAGCGCTAGCCCCCGAATCCGGGCAGCGTGTAGGGATGGTCGGGGACCATCAGCTCCTGCAGTTCGATGACGTTGCCGTCAGGGTCGCGGCCGTATGTCGATCGCAGGGTCCCTGAGCCGACCGCCCCCGCTGGAGGGGGCGGGCAGTGGAAGGCCATCCCGGCAGCGAGCAGTCGCTCGTACTCCGCGTCGATGTCGACCACGTCGAGGCAGAAGTGCGTGTAGCCGTGGTCGTTGACCGGGCGGCTGGCCTTCTGCGGGTCGCCGGGGGGTGTGAGGTACTCGAAGATCTCGAGGTAGGCGTTGCCCAGCCGCAACGTCGCTGCCCGGCAGGAGGAGCCCTGGAGCCCGACGATGGAGTCGATGATGTCGTTGCCCTCGGGCCAGCCGCTGACCCGCAGCAAGTCGGCGCCGATCACGTCGCGGTAGAAGCCCACCAGGCGATCGAGGTCGGGAGTGCTGATGGCAACGTGGTGGATCCCTCGGATCATGCTCGGCCCCTCTAGGTGACTTCCCTGCCTCGCTAGCGTAGGGCAATGGAGTACGACCTGTTCGATGCCGCGACGCATGCCGAGCCCGATGCGGCATTCGCGGCACTGCGGCAACAGTGCCCCGTGCACCACAACGGCGAACGCGACTTCTACACCGTTGCCTCATCCGCCAGCGTTGCCTCGATCCTGCGTGATGCACCGAACTGGTCGAGCAGGTTCCGCAACGGGCTGGCGTACCACTCGTCGCCGTCGCCCATGCTCCTCGATGCCGACCCGCCCACGCATACGTGGCAGCGGCGGCTGCTCCAGAAGGCCTGGACCCCCCAGTTGATCGCCCTGCTGGAGCCGCGCGTGCGCGAGATCGTCGAGCGGCAGATGGATGGCCTCGGGAATGAGGCCTGGTGCGACTTCCACGAGGTGATCGCGACGACCGTGCCCGTCATGGTCATCTCGGACTTCATCGGGGTGCCTCCTGGCGACCGTGATCGATTTCGCGCCTGGTCGGATGCGCGCGTAGCGGCGACCGCCGGCATGCCCGGCCACGAGGAGTCCTACCGATCGGCGTCCGAGGCAATCGATGGGTATTTCGCCGACCATGTCGCACGGCGCCGCAAGGAACTTGGCCGGGGGATCGCGCCCGACGACTTCACCACCATGATCGTCACCACCGACGATGCCGGGCGCCTGCTCACGGACGACGAGGTTCGACAGGTGCTCTCGCTCATGCTGCTCGGCGGCATCGAGACGACGACCATGCACCTCAGCAACCTCGCCCACCGCCTTGCGACGGAGCCCGGCCTGGCCGCGCAGCTGCGTGCCGAGCCGGATCTTGTTCCCGTTGCTGTCGAGGAGAGCATGCGCATCGACTCCCCGACCCTGGGCCTGTTCCGCACGCCCAATGCCGACACCTGCGTTGACGGGGTGCGCATCCCCGAGGATGCCAAGACGATGGTCCTGTTCGCCGCGGTGAACAGGGACCCGGAGATCTGGCCCGACCCTGACGCCTTCCGGCTGGATCGTTCCCCTGCCGAGCTGCACCGCCACTTCGGCTTCGGCCACGGCCCGCATCGCTGCATCGGCGCGCCCCTTGCCAGGCTGGAGGGCAAGGTGGTGCTCGACCTCATGGTGCGGCGCTGGCGTGGCCTGCGCTACCTCGAGCCGCCTACGCGCACGTCGACGATGATCTTCCGTGGCTTCACCCGGCAGATCCTGGGGTGGGAGCCGGGCGGGCCGCCGGCTGATCATTGAGTAGATTCGGCGGAGCCATGAGCGATATCCAGCGTGACTCCGGAGAGGCAGCCGTGATCGGGCGGCTGTCGACCCTCGATCGATTCCTGCCCTTGTGGATCCTGCTCGCCATGGCGTCCGGCCTGTTCCTCGGCCGGGTCGTGCCGGGCCTGCAGGGCGCCCTCGACGCCGTGAAGGTCGACAACACGAGCGTGCTTATCGCCATCGGCCTGTTCGCGATGATGTACCCCGTCCTGGCGCGAGTGAAGTACGAGGAGATCGGCCACCTTGCCGGCGACCGGCGGATGCTGTGGCTCTCGCTGGTGCTGAACTGGATCGTGGGCCCCCTATTGATGTTCACCCTGGCCTGGGTCTTCCTCGCCGACTACCCGGCCTTTCGCACCGGCCTGATCGTGATCGGCCTGGCCCGGTGCATTGCCATGGTGCTCATCTGGAACGACCTTGCGTGCGGTGATCGCGAGGCAGGCGCACTGCTCGTCGCCATCAACTCGGTCTTCCAGATCCTCGCCTATGCCTTGCTCGGCACCTTCTACCTCGCGATCCTTCCGGGCTGGCTCGGGCTGGACTCCCAGGACGTCCAGTTCTCGACCTGGACCATCACGAAGGCCGTGCTCGTCTTCCTGGGGATCCCCCTCGCCCTGGGCTTCCTCACCCGCCAGATCGGCGTCGCCCGCAAGGGCCGCGAGTGGTACGACACGAAGTTCGCGCCGCGCATCGCTCCCATCGCACTGTGGGGACTGCTCTTCACCATCGTGGTGATGTTCGCACTGCAGGGCGATGCGATCACGTCGGATCCCTGGAGCGTGGTCCGCATTGCCGTGCCCCTGGTCGTGTACTTCGCCATCATGTGGTTCGTGGCCATGGGCTCCAGTCGCGCGCTCGGCCTGTCGTACGCCCGATCCGCGACAGTGTCCTTCACTGCAGCCGGCAACAACTTCGAGCTGGCCATCGCCGTGAGCATCGGCGTCTGGGGAGTGACCAGTGGCGAGGCCCTCACGGGGGTCGTCGGCCCGCTGATCGAAGTGCCGGCACTGGTTGCGCTCGTCTACGTCTCGCTGTGGTTGAGGCGTCGGCTGACCTGGAGGCCCGCACTCTCGCCGATCAAGGAGCCATCATGAGTCCCAAGCCCACCGTGCTGTTCGTATGCGTCCACAACGCGGGTCGCTCGCAGATGGCGGCCGCCTACCTGCAGCACCTGGCTGGCGATCGCATCGACGTCCTCTCCGCGGGGTCTGCGCCGGCCGAGACGGTCAACCCCTCGGCCGTTGCCGCGATGCTGGAAGAGGGCATCGACATGAGCGAAGCCACGCCGAAGATCCTCACCGACGACGCCGTGCAGGCTTCTGATGTCGTCATCACCATGGGCTG
>CAYFLP010000064.1:0-11026 GCA_964344045.1 uncultured Bifidobacteriaceae bacterium | reverse complement strand
GACGCGAGCAGTTCCCTCGAGGCGGTGTCGGACGCCGACTTCGTGCCGGCGCTGGTCTTCGAATCCTCGACGCCGAGCGTGTGCACGGTCGATGAGCGCGGTCGCGTCACCATGGTCGCTCCCGGCTTCTGCACGATCGCGGTGACGCAGCCCGAGGCGATCGTGGGCGGGCGCACGATCGCAGCCACGTCCCTCGCCATCACGATGCACCTCGGGCCGGAGGCCTCGACGCGGGAGAGCGTCATCTACAACCCCAGCTGGGTCAGGCTCGGCAGCACGTCCCATGCGCATCCGCTCACCTCCCTCTCGCAGTTGGAGGGCACGCGCATCGTCAGCCCCGTTATCTTCGGCCCGGACTCGGCCGAGCTGACCGCCGAGGCCCGCTCGACCCTTCGCGAGGCCGCACGCTATGTGCGCCACCATGGCGGCCTGCTCTACGTGTCGGGCTTCGTGCGCAACGGCGGCGGCGATCCGGCCTACCAGCGCGACCTCTCGCGCGACAGGGCGCTGGTCGCCGGCGATGCGCTGAGCTCGCTCGTGCCAGGCCATGTATTCATCTGCCACGGCTACGGATCCATCTGGGCGGCCCCTGGCAGTCCGAACGACAGGCGCGTGGAGATTCGCTGGGTCGCGGCCGCCGAAGGCTAGTCACCGGCTGTCCGAACTTCGATAGCGTGCAGGGATGCCCGAGGTCATCGCGTCCCCGATCCGCGTGAGCGATGCTGCGCTCGCCGACCTGTCCACCAGGCTGCTCTCGACGCGCTGGTTCGACACCGTCGCCGATGCCGACGGAACGCCACTGGGCTGGGAACTGGGCACTGACCTGGCCTATCTGCGCGGCCTGGCCGCCGAGTGGGCAGAGTCATTCGACTGGCGTGCGGTCGAAGGTCGGCTCAATGCGCTCAATCCCGTCGAGACCGTCATCGACGGTCAGCGCATCCACGCATTCCACCTGCGCTCGCCGCGGTCCGATGCCACGCCCGTCCTGCTGATCCACGGCTGGCCCGGCTCGGTAATCGAGTTCATCGACTGCATGGCGCCGCTAGCCGACCCGGACGCGTTCGGCGCGCCAGGCGCGCCCGCCTTCCACGTCGTGTGCCCGTCGATCCCGGGCTATGGGTTCTCAGGGCCTACGTCGACTGTCGGCTGGGGCGGGCGTCGGATCTCACGCGCGATGGATGACCTCATGCAGGCGCTCGGCTACACGACCTATGCCGGTGCGGGTGGCGATTGGGGCGCGAACATCCTCACCGACCTCGCACGCTCGGACCGACAGGGCAGTCTCACGGCGCTTCACCTGACGATGCCGACGGGCGTGCCTCCCGCTCCGGGAGTGGTCGACGTGGTCACTGACTTCGAACGAGACTCGATGGCGCACTGGGAGCACGCGCTCGCGACTGGTCGCGTCAACCACGTGCCGACCAACTCATTCCGTCCGCACACCATGTCGGTCGCCATGAACGACTCGCCTGCCGGACTGCTGTCGTGGCTCGTCGACATGTGCCGTTCGTTCACCGTGTACGAAGGCGATGTCGAGCAGGCTCTCTCGCGCGAGCAGCTCTTGGCCAATGCGACCATCTACTGGGTGACCGGCACCATCGGCTCGGCCTGCCGCCTGTACTGGGAGTGGGGTCGTCAGAAGGCCGCAGAGCCGAACCCGCCCTTCGTCACGGTGCCGGTGTCCGTCTCGATCTTCCCTCACGACATCCGGCGGTATCCGCGGGCATGGGCCGAGCGCTGCCTGAACATCGTTGACTGGGAGGTGCTGCCTGCCGGTGGGCACTTCGGGTCGTGGGAACAGCCCCAGCTGTTCGTCGATGCCGTCAGGCGATCTGGGCTGGGTGTCCTGGGTGTCGACTGAGTAACAGTCGTGATCAACAGTGGGGGTGCACCTGTCGACTTCGCGCCATGGATCTGCGAGCGAAAGTCCGGATGCCTTGCGAGAAGAGCAAGCGATCATGAGCCGGAGCCGAACGACGTAGGCGACAAGGGCCGCCGACAAGGGCCGCTGACAAGGTGTACCACCAATCTCTCAGTGGTACACTATCGGATATGCCCACCACGCGCCTGCGGCATCAGATCACGGAAACCGATGACATCGAAGCTGCCATCGACCGTGCTGCACGCCAATGGCCGCACGAGAGCCGCAGCGATCTGATTCGCCGGCTCGTGCTCATAGGAGCGCAGAAGCTCCTGGAGGATCCAGTGGAGCGTGCCCTCCAGATCGAACTTGCCTTTCAGGCCCTCGATGGCGTCGCCGACGCATATCCGCCGGGGTATCTCGAGGACCTGCGCCGCGACTGGGACGAGCGTCCCGCGTGAACGACAAGGTGATGCTCGACGCGAGCGTCCTGATCGCGGCCGCTTCCCGCGGCGACACGCACCAGTCCACTGCTCGACGCATCATTCGCGCTGGCGCCACGAGGGGAGCCCTCGCCGCCCACCCCGTCACCATCGCGGAGTCTGCAGTTGGCGCCGCCCGCGCTGGGCGACTCGAGGCCTTGCGGTCGATCTACGAGCAATGGGGGCTGGAAGCGATCACGACTGACGACGGCGGACCTTGGCGTGCAGCTGCGTTGCGTGCTGACCTCGGGCTCGGTCTTCCCGATGCGTTCGTCCTCGATGCTGCGATCCAGCACGGTGCCCGACTGGCAACCTTCGACCAACGGCTTGCCGCGGCCGCGGTCGCTTCCGGCATTCAGCTCGACATTGGCACCTGACATCACGACACCGACCAAAGGCCCTGTGCTGGGCCGTGCCGCTCTGCTGCACTAGTACTGATGGTGACTTCCGAGGAGGTGCGCCATGGTTGAGAAACTGATCGTCTTCGGTGATGACGGCTCTGGTGGGGCCGGTGCGGCGTGGGGCTGGCTCGAAGCTCAGGACTGGGGCGGCTGGCCGGTCGATGTCGTGACAGCGAGCAACACTGAGTTCCATCCGCACGAGGCGGGCGAGGAACTCGTGCATGAGTGGGAGCCATCGGCACCCCGGCATGCACTTGCCACGTCGGGCCTGGGTCCGGTGAGGCACCTGGTAGGCAACGGTGATCCGCGGCTGCTGCTCGCGAGCATCGCGCAGCACGGACTCCTGGTGATCGGCGCGCGGGGCGTTGGTGGCTTCGAGGGGCTACTGGTGGGCAGCACTGCCGACTGGCTGATGCGCGATCCGCCGGTGCCGATTGTCATGGTGCGCAGGGCGGAGCCAGTGCGGTCAGTGGCCTTGTTCGTGGATGGCTCGCACCATGCCGATGCCGCCGTGCGAGCGTTCTCCGAACTTCCGTGGGCCGCGTCGACGCAGTGCACGGTGGTGGGCGTGGCCGACACGGCCGAGGGCCCGTCGGCGGCGTGCGAGGCCGCAGCATCCGTATTGCGCAAGGCCGGATGCCAGGTCGCGACAGAGGTCATCGAGCTCGACGACATGGCGGTGACGCTCAATCCAGCACCGCGCATCCTGGACTACCTGGACCGGGTTGATCCCGACCTCGTGGTGATGGGCACGCAGGGCCGGACGGGATTCGCCAGGCTGTGGTTCGGCTCAGTGGCCGGCGCCGTGGCGCACCACTCAACGTGCAATGTGATGATGGCTAGAGCGTGATCGCGGCGCTCGTTGCGTGCGACCTGAGCGCTGCTTCGAAGACGCGGTGCGAACCAAGAGCCTCTGCGGGAGTCGCGCAGGCGAAGCGATCACCGAGTGCACCGGCTCGCTCGGCCAGGTAGCTCGCCCACATCTGCAGGAGCGCATCGGCAAAGCCGAACTCGAAGATGCCGCCGGAGACCATCGGCCAGGCACTGACGTTGCCGGGCTGGATCTCCTCCCAGGCCTGCTCGTTGCCGTGCCGGGAAAAGCGTTGCAGCACAGTCGGATTTCGGGTCGTGAAGCGCACGCCACCGTCCATGCCGAGTGCTTCGAAGCTCCACGAGTTCATGTTGCCCGGGGCAATGCGCCGGGTCTCCCACAGCATCGGGAAGATGCGCGCAGCCCCCGGCTGCGGAGCCTTGAGCGCAAGGAGTGCGTTGTCCCACGTATCGCACGCGACGGGCAGGCCATCGGCGCCCGAGCGTGTCTCGACAATCGAGTCGAGCATCGAGTAGACGCTGGCGGGTGCGTAGCCAAGCCGCAAGGGGACATGCGCGACGTGCATGCCGAGATCGCCCATGACTCCGATGGCGCCGCACGTCTCGACTCGCCGCTTCCAGTTGATCGGCTTGGTGCGATCGATGTCGGACGAATGCGCGAACTGCGAGCGCACCTCGATGATCTCGCCCAGGGCACCGGACTTGGCATAGTCATACGCCCGCAGGGCCCCCGGGAAGAAGGGCATCTCGCTGCTGACCCGCACGAACGAATCGGATGCATCGACTGCTGCAACGATGCGAGTCGCGGCTTCAAGGTCGATTCCGAAGGGCTTCTCGCCGAGGAAATCCTTGCCCGCCGCGGCAGCGGCAACGTAGATCTCCTCGTGCAGGTCATGCGGAACGGCGATGTAGAGCACGTCGATGTCGGGTGACTCGACCAGCTCGCGCCAGTCGCCGGTGAGGGTCTCGACAGTGGAAATCTGCTCGAACCAGGCGCGGGCAGCCGGGTTCGGGTCGGCGACTGCCGTCACGCGCGGCAGCACGGGATGGTCGACGAGCTGCGGCCAGCGGCCGCAGACGACCGCCAGCTCGCGGCCCATGAGGCCGCCGCCGATGATGCCGATGCGGACGGGCTGGCGCGACATGGCCGCTCCCGCTACTTCGCCTGCGCGAGGATCGCCGCGGCCTGCTCGGGGTTGGCGCCCTCGTGCAGCATGGCCATCAGGGCTCGCGTCATGCCAGCGGGATTCTCGTGCTGAATGATGTTGCGGCCGTAAACGATTCCGGCCGCGCCCTGGTCGAGCACGGCCTGGGTACGACGGAAGAGCTCATCGTCTGCGACCTTGCCGCCGCCGCGCACGAGCACCGGAATGCCCGACGCAGTCTGGATCACCTCGTGGTACTGGGAAGGGTCGTCGCAGGGGTCGGCCTTGATGATGTCGGCTCCGAGTTCGACCGCCTGGCGCACGAGGGGGACGATCCTGGCGAGGTCGCCATTCACGCCGTAGCCGCCCGCTGCGTTCTCCTGCATGACCAGGGGCTCGACCATCAGCGGCATGCCGTACTGCTCGCAGTCGACCTTGGCGGCCATGATCGCCCGGAGGCAGGCCTCGCGCACCTGGGGGCGTCCAGGAAGGTCGAACAGGTTGACGACGATGCAGGCTGCATCGAGTTGCACGCCGGCGAGTGCCGGCTGGGGGATGGTCATGTCGAACATGTGGTCGGGCAGGGGCGCGCCGTAGACGTTGGCGACGTCGGTGCGCAGCACGAGGGCCGGCCGCTCGCGCCCGCCCTGGGACTGCAGCAGGCGGGCCTGGCCCTTCGTCAGCTGGATTGCGTCGGGACTGGCCCCGGCGAGCACGTCGACAGCCTTCGGAAGGTCCTCGATGCCCTGCAAGAAGGCCTTCTCGCCGAAGAAGCCGTGGTCGATGGCGATGTCTAGGCAGCGCCCGGAGTCGGGATTGAACATCCGGCGCATGCGGTAGGCGACATCAGACATCGCTGGCTCCTCAAATCGGCTGCTGAATCTGCAATAGCGTGTGCTCGACATTAGCGGTCGGCGTGCAGGGGAGTTCAGGTGGCAACGGAGGTCCTGGTGGGCGTCGACCTGGGCACGACGTCGATCAAGGCCCTTGCCGTGACGCCCGAGGGAAGAGTCCTCTCGTCGGCCAGCGTGCCGACACCCTGGCGGCATGACGGCCCCCGGGCAGATGCCGACCCCGTCGAACTCGCGCAGGCCGTCATCGGAGTGTGCGAGCGGGCCGCGACGGCCGACTCCGTGACTGCACTGGGACCGACGGCCGTGCGCGGCATCGGCATCACCGGTATCGCTGAGACGGGGGTCCTTCTCGATGGCTCCGGGCGTCCGTGCGCGCCTGCGATCGCATGGTTCGACCCCCGCGGCGATGCTGCTGGCGTCCGCGAGCGGATCACTCCGCGCGACTTCCAGCGCGCGACGGGCCGCCGGCTGAATTCCAAGCCGTCGATCACCAAGATCCTGTGGCTGCAGCGCAATGTGCCGTCAGCGACGTCGGCCGTGCGCCACCTGTGCTCGACGGAATGGATCGTCCATGCCCTGGGGGGAGAGCAGGTCAGCGAGGCCTCGCTGACCTCGCGCACCGGCCTGTTGAGCATCGGCGACCGCACTCCCTGGGAGCCGGCATCGGCCCTGGTCGGCGACCTGGTGTCGCCGCATCGCATCTGGGCCGGGGATCCGGCAGGCACCGCTGGCGGTGACATCCCGTCGGTCCTTCGCGGCGCGGTGCTGACGAGTGCCGGGCTCGACCACCAATCTGCGGTCTTCATCTCCGGCGCCGCTCGCGAGGGCGCGCTCTTCGACTCGATGGGCACTGCCGAGGCCCTGATCCGCACGGTGCAGCCGATGACGGCGGATCAGATGGAGCGCTTGACGGACGACGACATCGACATCGACTGGTCGGTCATGCCGGGCCTGCAGATCCTCCTCGCCGGTCGGCTCACCGGGCTGACTCTCGAGCGCGTCGCATCGATGCTCGGTGCCGACGATCGCGCCGCTCGCCTGGCTCTGGGCGAGGCGGCCCTGGGCGCCAGCCGCAGCGCGGGCCCGCGGTTGGTGGAGGTGGGCAACGACGCAGTGACGCTCGCAGGCATCACGGACGGCGTCTCGCCGGCAACGACCTGGCGGGCTGCCGTCGAGGACCTCACGGCGCTGGCTGGCGTGGCGCTCGATCAGATGTC
The DNA here is from genome assembly GCA_964344045.1 of uncultured Bifidobacteriaceae bacterium. Classification (GTDB taxonomy): domain Bacteria; phylum Actinomycetota; class Actinomycetes; order S36-B12; family S36-B12; genus UBA10649. The sequence goes on along the minus strand of CAYFLP010000064.1, from coordinate 4,235 downwards.
CGCCGTCGCTGGACCGTACGACTCCGCTGTCATCGCTGGAGGCTGGTCGCGCAACGCGATGGTGGCGGCCGCCAAGCGCGAGCAACTGGGTGCCTACTCGGTGGCCGAGATCGACGAGCCGGGTGCGCTCGGAGCGGCCTTCATGGCAGGCATCGCCTGCGGGCTGCTGAGCCGGCCGGGCGCTGACGGCCGGCCGGTCTGGGCAGCAGCCGGCTAGTGCGTGAGGAACAGCTCGAGGGCGATGACCACGATGCCTGACAGCATGTAGTTGACGCCCATGAGCAGGGCTCGCGGACGGCTGAGCTCTGCCTTGACGCCGGCGAAGATGCCCCAGCCGAACAGGCTGATCATGCCCAGGGTCTGGACCGAGGCGACGATGGTGGCCGGGTGCACACGGACCAGTGACATCGCGAGCACGAGGGCCAGCGGCGGGATCGCCAGGTACAGGTACTGCAGGTTCGAGGCGACCAGGTGGCGGCGGTCGGCAGGGGTGAGCGACCGCTTGCGGCGGATCTGCATGTCGAGCGCCTCGGAGAAGGCGTGTGCCATGGTCAGCGCGAACAACGGTGCGACCACCACGCCGACGAGCGTGATGAACGGCCGCGCCCCCAGCTGGACGGCATCGGCCGTCGTGTCGTAGATGGCGAACGCCGTCATCAAGATGATCGTGCCGTACACGAGTCGGTGCGGATCCATGCGCTGGCCGAGCACGTGCAGCTGGAGTTCCTCCGGTGTGCCGTCGCCTTCGCTCATGGCGCCAGCCTTTCATGTGGTTGATTTGTCGCATGAGCCCCATTGCGATTGACCGCGCCGTCCTGACAGCCCGTCTCGATGCGGAGCGTGCCCAGCACGCACAGCGCACTCCGCGCTCGCGTGAGCTGTTCGAGCAGGCCGATCACCTGTTCGGTCGCGTCCCCATGACCTGGATGAACAAGTGGAGCGGCGGCTACCCCCTGTACCTGGCGACCGCCCATGGCAACCGCATCACCGATGTCGATGGCAATGAGTACGTCGACTTCGCACTCGGCGATACCGGTGCCATGGCGGGGCATTCCCCGGACGCCACCATCGCGGCTGTCACGGAGCGCATCGGTGTCGAGGGCGGGATCACGACGATGATGCCCAGCGCGGATGCGGAGTGGGTGGCTGCCGAGCTCACCCGGCGATTCGGCCTTCCGCTGTGGTCGTTCAGCCTCTCCGCGACCGATGCCAACCGTTGGGCCCTGCGCATCGCACGCCAGGTCACTGGTCGGCCCATGGTGATGGCGTTCTCCTACTGCTACCACGGATCCGTCGACGAGACCTTCGTGATCACCGGCCCCGATGGCTCGACCGCCCCGCGCGGCGGCAACGTAGGTCCGGCCGTCCCTGTCTCGCAGACCACGCGCGTCGCCGAGTTCAATGACCTGGCCTCCGTCGAGGCGGGCCTGGCCCATGGCGATGTCGCGGTGCTCATCATGGAGCCGGCACTGACGAACATCGGCATCGTGCTGCCCGAGCCGGGCTTCCTGCAGGGCGTGCGCGACCTGTGCACGCGGTACGGCACCTTGCTGCTGATCGACGAGACGCACACGATCTCGGCTGGCCCCGGCGGTTGCACCGCTGCCTGGGACCTGGAGCCCGACATCTTCGTCATCGGCAAGAGCATCGGGGGCGGCATCCCAACGGGTGCCTACGGGCTCAGCGAGCGCGTGGCGGGGCTGGTGCGCTCGCAGGCCGACATCGACCTGGTCGACGTCGGCGGCGTGGGCGGGACCCTCGCGGGCAACGTCCTGTCGACGGCCGCGATGCGCGCGACACTCGGTGACGTCCTCACGGATGCGGCCTTCGCGCACATGATCGAGTTGGCGACCAGGTTCCGGGAGGGGGTCGAAGCCGTGCTGTCCGACTTCGACCTGCCGTGGACGATCGCCCAGCTGGGCGCCCGTGCCGAATACCGGTTCTGCTCACCGGCACCGCTCACCGGATCGCAGTCTGCGGCGGCGCACGACGACGAGCTCGAGGAGTACTTGCACCTGTTCATGTCCAATCGCGGAGTGCTCATGACCCCGTTCCACAACATGGCGCTCATGTGCCCGGCGACGCACGCATCGGACGTCGACCTGCACACCAGCCTCTTCCGCGAAGCCGTCTCCCACCTCCTCTAGCCGAGCCGGCCCCGCCCCGCCGAGCCGGCCCCGCCGAGCCGGCCCTTTCCATCGAGTGGGGGTTTGTGGCTCATTTCCGCGAGGAAATCGAGCCACAAACCCCCACTCGGCGGGAGCCGGTAGGCATCCAGGGCCGGTCACGCTGCGATCGTCCGCACGAGAGCGGAGCGCACGAGAGCGCACATCCGATGCGGGTGCTTGAGGTCTGCGGCGGTGAACACCAGCACGGTCCAGCCGGCTTCCGTGAGGAGGTTGCGTCGGAGGGCATCCTTGCGGCGCTGTTCCTCGGGCAGGTGCACGATGCCGTCGTACTCGACGATCACCCGCTGCCTTCGCCACGCCATGTCCGCCCTGGCCAGCCACTGGCCGTCATCGAAGATCTCGGCGTTGCATTCGGGCGGCTCGATTCCGTCCAGCACCAGTGCGGCTCGTGCCAGGCTCTCGCCGGGCGACTGCGAGCGGGCGTCGAGGTGAGCGGCAGCAACGCGCGCCACCGCAACTCCGCGCCGCCCCCTGGCCCATCCGATGACCTCGTGAATGTCCGCTATCGACGCAAGTTCCCTGCGCAGCAGGGCATCGCCCATGGCGATGAGATGGCCTGCAGGCAGGCATGCCGCGCAGTCGATCCATGTGCGCGCAGGCGTCGTCACGATGAGCCCGCTCACCTCGGTTACGTGCCCGGGAGGCAGGAGCAGCCGCCTTCCTCGGACACCGGTTCGACCGGAGCGGGCATGCGTGGGAGGAACGGCGAGCGACACGGAGGCCGTGCTCAGGCCGATCCATGGGGGCAGGGGGAGGCCCCACTCCCGGGCCGCGGACACGTCGGTCAGCACGGATCCAGCTGCACTGGCCTGCTGGGTGAGCTCGGCCAGCAGGTGCGGGTCTCCTGCGGCTTCGGGTGTCATGCGAAGCCCGCGTGACGGTGCAGTGAAGCGACGATGGCGAGCCGCTCCGCGCGTCAATCCACCGCCTCCGGACCGGCTCACGAGGAACGAATCGGGCGTGGGGTCGGCTGGGTGGTTCGACATGCTGCGAGCATCACCACTGCCGACCGGCGCGTCAGGGTGCTGCTGCGCCTGTGTGGATCGCCGGACGTTCCCCGTGGAAACGCCCACCCAACAGTCGAACGGCGGGTTGTGGCTCGATTTCCTCCCGGAAATGAGCCACAACCCGCCGTTCGACTGGGTGGTGGTGCTACTTCGACATGCGCACCGGGCTCGACACCCGGATCGACTTGCCCTTGATCGGGGTGCAGGTGCCCTCGAGGCTGCACACCTCGGTGAACGCGCCCTTCTTGACCGTGACCGGCCTGGCGTTGTCGGTGTAGACGATCTGGCTCGGGCCACTGGCCGAGCCGGTGAACGTGCAGGTCACCAGCTGGCCCTTGGTGCTGCAGCCGTTGAAGGTGTCGCCCACGATCCACTGCTCCAGGGTCTTGTAGGCATTGGCCGCAGGGGATCCGGAGTTCATCTGGATGCCGACGAGGTCGTTCTCGGGACCCCACGCGTACCAGTACACGCGGCTGATGCCCAGGCGCAGCGCATCTAGGTAGGTGCGTGCTGTCCAGTCGGCTGCCTTGGTGCCGGTGATGTCCTGGTCGGGATTCTGCGGGCCGGGGCCAGCAAGGCCGAAGTTGTTCTCGGTGTCCCAGATTGGCTTCGACGGAGCGCCTGCTGCGGCCAGCACGCTTTCGTACAGGCTCACGAGCGCATCGCGGTCGACCGGCGTGCCGAGGGATGCCGGGTAGGTATGCGCCGACCACACGTCGACCGGCCAGCCGTACTGCTTGAGCGCTGCGAGGTAGGCCGGGTAGAACTTCTTGAACGGACCGCCGAGGCGGGTGCCGGTGCTGGGCGCGACGACCGTTGCTTGCGGATCGATGCGCTTGATGATGTCGTAGGCGTGCTTGGTCAGGTCGGCCATCTGCTGGGCACTGCCGGTCGAGAACGTGCTGAGGTTCGCCTCGTTCCACGGCTGGTAGGCGGTGATGCGTCCCTTGTAGCGGGAGGCGACCTGCGTCACCCAGTCGTCCCAGTCGGCCATGTTGCGCGGCATGCCGGCGGCGCCGGGAAGCACGCCGGCGAGTCC
>CAYFLP010000063.1:2058-11082 GCA_964344045.1 uncultured Bifidobacteriaceae bacterium | reverse complement strand
AGAAGGACCTCGTCGCGGTCGACCTTGACGATGGTGCCTTCGACGATGTCGCCGTCGTTGAAGTACTTGATGGTCGCATCGATGGCGGCGAGGAAGTCCTCAGCCGAGCCAATGTCGTTGACGGCGACCTGCGCGGGAGCAGAGGTGGTAGGAGTAGTCATGAAGTGGTAGGTCCGATACGGGTTGATGGTCAGCCTGCCACGCGCGTGGCAGGCCAGCCCTTCGTGTGAAGAGCCCCCCAAGGCTACGCCACGAGGGGCGGGGGCCCGAATCTGCCCCCTCATGCCCCGCTCCTGGGGGAATCGGGCTAGTGGGCCGCGTCCTGCCAGGTTCGCCCGACCCCCACCGACACGTCCAACGGGACCGACAGGTCGGCCGCCGACGCCATCGCCGCGCGCACGGCCTGCTCGAGGGCCTCCCGCTCCCCCGGGGCTACCTCGAGCACGAGCTCGTCATGCACCTGCAGGAGCAGCCGGCTGGCGAGCCCCTGGCTCTCGATGGCCTCCTGGAGCAGCAGCATCGACGCCTTGACGATGTCGGCCGCAGTCCCCTGGATCGGGGCATTCAAGGCCATCCGCTCGGCCATCTCCCGCCGCTGGCGGTTCTCGCTGTTGAGGTCGGGGAGGTACCTGCGCCGGCCCATCATCGTCGCGGTGTAGCCCTCGGCCCTCGCGCGCTCGACCACCTCGGCGAGGTAGTCGCGCACCCCGCCGAACCGTGCGAAGTAGTCGTCCATGAGGCGCCGCGCCTCGTCCGGCGAGATGCCCAGCTGCTGCGAGAGCCCGTAGGCGGACAGCCCATAGGCCAGGCCGTACGACATGGCCTTGATGCGCCGGCGCATCTCGGGGTCGACCGCCGAGGCAGGCACCCCGAAGACGCGCGAGGCCACCGTGGTGTGCAGGTCCTCGCCGGAGCGGAAGGCGTCGATGAGGCCTTCGTCCTCAGAGAGGTGGGCCATGATCCGCATCTCGATCTGGCTGTAGTCGGCGGTCATGAGCGACTCGTAGCCCTCGCCCACGACGAAGCAGTCGCGGATGCGACGCCCGGCGTCGGTGCGGATGGGGATGTTCTGCAGGTTGGGGTCAGTGCTCGACAGCCGCCCGGTCGCGGCGACGGTCTGGTTGAACGTCGTGTGAATGCGGCCCTGGGCATCGGCGAGCGGGATCAGGCCGTCGACTGTCTGGCGCAGCTTGCTGCGGTCGCGCCAGGCCAGCAGCTGCTCCAGGAGCGGGTCGCCGGTCATCGCATAGAGCGACTGAAGTGCCTCGGCATCGGTCGTGTACCCAGTCTTGATCTTCTTCGTCTTCGGCAGGCCCCGCTCGCCGAAGAGGATCTCCTGCAGCTGCTTGGGCGAGCCCAGGTTGAACGGGCGCCCCACGAGTGCGTGGGCAGCCTCCTCGGACCTGCGCATGTCGTCGCCGAACTCCGCCGACAACGACCGCAGCCCCGGGAGGTCGACGGCGATGCCCGCATGCTCCATGCGCGCAAGCAACGGCACCAGCGGCAGCTCGAGGCGGTCGAGCAGCACGCGCATGCCCTGACGGTCGAGCCGCTCGCCCAGGAGCGCTGCCAGCGCGCGGATCGCATGTGCCTGGCCAGCCAGTGCGTCTGCGTCATCGGCACCCTGGTCGCCATCGACGTCGAGCGAGAGCTGCTGCTCCCCGCCGCTGGATTCCAGGTCGATTCCCAGGTAGCGCTGGGCCACGTCGACCAGCCCGTAGCCGCGCTGGCCGGGCTCGACCAGGTAGGCGGCCAGGGCGGTGTCCATGACAAGGCCGCGCAGCTCGGCTCCACAGGTCAGCTGCGCCAGTGCCAGGGACTTCGACTCGTGGGCCGTGACCAGGCAGTCAGGCGAGGACAGCCACGCGCGCAACGGCCCCGCGTCGCCCGGGGCCACGACGACTGCCACGTCCCCCGCGCCCAGGAGGGCGGCCGAGTCGATGCGGCCCTGGCCCCGCCCGAACTCCCCGCGCACGGCGATGCTGGCCGCTGCCAGGTCCGTGAGGGCCTCCCCGGGGGCCGCTGCGCGAGCTACCACCGCAGGCTCGTCACCGAGCGCACCCTCCTCACCGCTCGGATCGACGGACCCGTCGGTGCCGCCGCCTGCGGGGCGAACCTTGTCGAGTCGCTCGCGCAAGGCGCGGAACTGCAGCGTGTCGAACAAGGCGTCGACCTCGCGCTTGTCCCAGGCGCACAGCCGCATGTCGTCGATGGGCTCGGTGACGGGCACGTCGTCGACGAGCTGGGTCAGACGACGGTTGACGAGCACCTGCGGCAGCGCCTCGCGCAATGCCGCACCCGCCTTGCCGGCCACGGCATCGGCGTTCTCCACGAGCCCGGCGAGCGAGCCGTACTCGCGAATCCACTTCGAGGCAGTCTTCTCGCCCACCCCCGGGATGCCGGGCAGGTTGTCGCTCGGGTCTCCGCGCAGGGCCGCGTAGTCGGGGTACTGGTTCGGAGTGAGGCCGTACTTCTCCTCCACTGCCTCCGGGGTCATGCGCGCCAGGTCGCTGACGCCCTTCTTGGGGTACAGGACGGTCACGTCGTCGGCCACGAGCTGGAACGAGTCGCGGTCGCCCGTGACGATGTCGACGGCCAGGCCCTCTGCGCGGGCTCGGCTCGTGAGTGTCGCGATGATGTCGTCGGCCTCGAAGCCGTCCTGCTCGAGGACTGTGATGCGCAGCGCGCGCAACACCTCCTTGATCAGCTCGACCTGGCCCTTGAACTCCGCCGGTGAGGCCGCTCGGGTGGCCTTGTACTCGGGAAACTCCTGCGTGCGGAAGGTCTGGCGCGAGACGTCGAAGGCCACGGCAACGTGCGAGGGCCGCTCGTCCCGGAGCACGTTGATGAGCATCGAGGTGAAGCCGAACACCGCATTGGTCGGCTGGCCGGTCGTCGTCGCGAAGTTGTCGACCGGCAGGGCATAGAAGGCCCGGTAGGCCAGCGAGTGGCCGTCGAGCAGCAGGATGCGTCCGTCTGGCACCCGCTGATCTTAGGTCGCGGCCAGGCAGGTCGCCCTAGGGTCTTCCCATGAGCACCCCCACAGCATCCGCCCTCGGTTCGGTCCCCCTCGGCGCCCTCGGCGAGCGCATGGGCATGGCCATCGTCGAGTGCTCCCCGGAGCGCGTGGTCATGACCATGCCCGTCGAGGGCAACACGCAGCCGTTCGGCCTGCTCCACGGCGGCGCCAGCGCCGCCCTCGCCGAGACGGCGGGCTCGATCGGCGCCGCCGTGCATGCGGGGCCTGGCAAGGCCATCGTGGGCCTGGACCTGAACTGCACGCACCACCGCTCGGCCCGCAGCGGTCACGTGACGGCTGTCGCCACGCCCCTCGCACTGGGCCGGACGATCACCAGCTACGAGGTCCACATCAGCGACGACCAGGGCAAGCCGGTCTGCACCGCGCGCCTGACCTGCCTGCTCCGGGACCTCCCCGAAACATCTTGATCACCCGGTTGCCACCCAATCGACATCAATCCGGAATATGCTGCCCGCGCCGGACATGAACACCCGCGTCCGGATGAGCGAGCAGCAGTGGTGCAGCAGGCACCGGGGAGGAGCGCCCGTCGTGATGCGACGCGTCTTCGCCCTGTGCGGAGCAGTCTTCGTCGCGCTCCTTGCGCTCTTCACCCTGGCCAGTCCTGCCTCGGCAGACACCTCGAGCCAGTCCGTGATGGGGCGCCTGGAGAACCGCGTGGACGGCAAGAAGACACCCGTCGCCGGTGTCACGATTTCCGCGCAGGGCAACGGGTTCGAAGGGTCGACCACGACTGGCCCGGACGGCAAGTGGCAGATCCCGCTGCCTGCCCAGGGCGAGTACACGGTGACGATCGACGTCAAGTCCCTGCCTCAGGGAGTGGCCCTCACCGACCCGTCGAAGGAATCGCTCACGACGAGCGTCAAGGCGCCCACCGTGAACCGCGTGGTGATCTTCCCGCTGGGCACCAGCACGTCGAAGACCGAGAGCATCTGGGACCAGGCAGCGCAGCTGACCGTCTCCGGCATCCAATTCGGCCTCATGATCGCCCTGGGCGCCCTCGGCCTCTCGCTTATCTACGGCACCACGGGCCTGACGAACTTCGCGCACGGCGAGATCGTGACCTTCGGCGCCCTCGCGACCTGGACCCTCAACGCCGGGCTCCACATCCCGCTGGTCATCGCAGGCATCCTCGGCATCATCTTGTCCGGTGCCTTCGGCTGGCTGAACAACGCAGCCCTGTGGAAGCCACTGAGGAAACGAGGTACCGGGCTCATCGCCATGATGATCGTCTCGATCGGCCTGGCCCTGTTCCTGCGCAACCTCTACCTGTTCATCTACGGCGGCGACAAGCGCGCCTACAAGGAGTTCGCCGGCCTGGCGGGCATCGACCTCGGCCCTGTCTCCCTGACTCCCACCGACTTCGTGTCGATGGCCGTAGCCATCGCCGCCCTCGTCGTCGTGGTGCTGATGGTGTCCAAGACCCGCATGGGCAAGGCGACCCGAGCGGTCGCCGACAACCCGGCCCTCGCGTCCAGCGCTGGCATCAACGTCGAGCGCGTCATCACCTACGTGTGGGTGCTCGGCGCGGCGCTGGCGGGCCTCGGTGGCATCCTGCTCGGCTTCACCCAGCAGGTCTCCTTCCAGATGGGCTTCCAGGTATTGCTGCTCATCTTCGCCGCCGTCACGCTGGGCGGCCTGGGCACGATCTCGGGAGCGATCGTCGGATCGCTCGTGGTGGGCCTGTTCCTGCAGCTCACCACGCTGATCATCCCGACGGAGCTCAAGAGCGTGGGCGCCCTGCTGGTGCTGATCGTCATCCTCCTCGTCCGTCCGTACGGCCTTCTCGGCCGCCGTGAGCGCGTGGGCTAGGGGGCGACGACATGGATTGGGGATACATCCTCCAGGTGATGTTCACCTCGGCGTTCGGCGTCGAGGCGATCGTCTTCGGCCTTGCGGCCATCGGCATCAACATGCAGTTCGGCTACACCGGCCTGCTGAACTTCGGCCAGTCCGCCTTCATGGCCGTCGGCGGCTACTCGGTCGCCGTCACGGTCGCCGAGATCGGCGGCAACTTCTGGGTCGGCGTGCTCGCTGGCCTGGTCATCGCGACGCTGCTGGCCCTGCTGCTCGGCGTGCCGACGCTGCGCCTGCGTGCCGACTACCTGGCGATCGTCACGATCGCCGCGTCCGAGATCGTCCGGCTCATCCTGCGGTCGGTGACCTTCAAGGAGTTCTTCGGCGGCTCCGACGGGCAGAACCACTTCAGCCAGGACTTCTTCGCCCTCAACCCGCTACCTGAAGGCGACTACAAGCTCCTCGTGGTCACCTACTCCGAGCGCGAGCTCTTCTTGGTGATTGTCGGCTGGGCGCTCGTCCTACTGGGCGTGCTCGTCGTCTGGCTCCTGGTGCGATCGCCGTGGGGCCGCGTCCTCAAGGGCATTCGCGAGGACGAGGACGCCGTGCGGAGCCTCGGCAAGAACGTCTTCTCCTACAAGATGCAGGCGCTGATCATCGGATCGCTCTTCGGCGCGATAGCCGGCTTCGTCTACGCGGTGGGCAACGAGGCAGTCAGTCCCGACTTCTTCGGCACCGACACGACGTTCTTCGCCTACGCGATCTTGATCCTCGGCGGCGCAGCACGGGTCTTCGGCCCCGTCCTGGGAACGATCATCTTCTGGGCGATCATCCAGGGCACCGACGTCTTCCTGCGCCAGTGCATCGACCTCGGGGTCCCGGTCATCTCGCTCATGTCCGGCACCCAGGTGGCGATCATCCGCTTCATGCTCGTCGGCCTTCTGATCATGCTCCTCATGATCTTCCGGCCGCAGGGCATCCTCGGCGACAAGAAGGAGCTGGCTCTCGATGCCCGATAGCACCCTCTCCCCCGCCGGCACGCGCAAGGAGGCAGCGCAGCGCGCGCTCGCCGATGTCCCACGCGTCCCCGGCTCCGCCAAGCCCGACCCGATCCTCGTCGCCGACGACGTCGTCCGCCAGTTCGGCGGCCTGACTGCCGTGTCCGTCGACCACGTCGAGATCCAGCGTGGCGCCATCACGGCCCTCATCGGTCCCAACGGTGCAGGCAAGACCACCTTCTTCAACCTGCTCACGGGCTTCGACACCCCCAACTCGGGGTCGTGGCTGTTCAACGGCAAGGACCTCGCGGGCGTCCCGTCCTTCCGCGTCGCCCGCCTGGGCATGATCCGCACCTTCCAGCTCACCAAGGCACTGTCGAAGATGACCGTGCTCGAGAACATGCGGCTGGGCGCCACGGGGCAAAAGGGCGAGAGCATCTTCCGGGCCATGTTCGGGTTCTTGTGGAACGGCCAGGAGAAGGCCATCACCGCCAAGGCCGACGAGTTGCTGCAGCGCTTCAACATGTACGCCAAGCGCGAGGACTTCGCCGGCTCCCTCTCCGGCGGCCAGCGCAAGCTGCTCGAGATGGCCCGAGCGCTCATGACCGATCCCGAGATGGTCATGCTCGACGAGCCGATGGCAGGCGTCAACCCCGCGCTCACGCAGTCGCTGCTGCAGCACATCAAGGACTTGCGCGAGCAGGGCATGACCGTGCTGTTCGTCGAGCATGACATGGACATGGTCCGCGACATCAGCGACTGGGTCATCGTCATGGCCCAGGGCAAGGTGATCGCCGAAGGTCCCCCGGACGAGGTCATGTCCGACGACGCCGTCATCGTCGCCTACCTTGGCGGCCACCATGACAAGGCACTGACCGACACGGGAGTGTCCTTCACTGAGGAGGCTCAGCAGTGAGCGACCAGCTTCCCGGCGACGCGCCGCAGTACGTGTCACCGCATGATCGCGAGAGCGAGCTCGACCTCGATGCGGGCCAGCGCCTGGAGCCCTCGCACCTGAGCAACTCGCAGATCCGCGATCGCAACGCGCACGTGGAAGGCGCGAAGGATGCCCTGATCGTCGCCGACAACCTCATCGCTGGCTACGTGCCGGGCGTGAACATCCTCAACGGCTCCGACCTGTACGCGAAGTCCGGGGAGATGATCGGCATCATCGGCCCCAACGGCGCAGGCAAGTCGACGCTGCTCAAGGCCCTCTTCGGCCTGGTGAAGGTCCGCGAGGGCCGCGTCACTCTTGCCGACGAGGACATCACCAACGTCCGCGCCGACCGCCTGGTGACGATGGGCATCGGCTTCGTGCCGCAGACGAACAACGTCTTCCCCTCGTTGACCATCCAGGAGAACCTCGAGATGGGCTGCTTCCAGGCACCCAAGAACTTCTCCGCACGGTTCGACTTCGTCTGCGACCTGTTCCCCGCACTCGGCGAGCGGCGCAGCCAGCGTGCCGGGCAGCTGTCCGGCGGCGAGCGGCAGATGGTGGCCATGGGCCGGGCCCTGATGATGGATCCGTCGGTGCTCCTGCTCGACGAGCCATCGGCCGGCCTGTCGCCGATCCTGACCGACGAGGTCTTCGTCCGCGTGAAGGAGATCAACGCCACGGGCGTCACCGTGATCATCGTCGAGCAGAACGCCATGCGCTGCCTGCAGATCGTCGATCGCGGATACGTCCTCGACCAGGGCCGCAACGCATACACGGGCACCGGCCGCGACCTCGCGACCGATCCCAAGGTCGTCGAGCTCTACCTGGGCACCCTCGCCAAGGCCTAGTCCCTCCCCCTTCCGCCGAGCCCCCACGGGTGGCGGTTTTCTGGCCGGGAACGGCCATGAAAACCGCCACCCGTGGGGGCTCGGCAGTCCTGTGGACAGCCGGTTGCAGTAGTCGCGGGGCCATGTTCGTGTTGGAGCATGACGTACTCACGCCCCGTCCAGCGCACGACGGATGACGTTGCGGCCCGGGCCGTGCCCGTCAGGACCAGCGACCTCGATGGCATCTCGCCGGCACGGCTCAAGGCAGCGCTTCAGGCCGGGGCCCTGACTCGCCTGCGCCGCGGGATCGTGGTGCCAACCGAGGCGTGGATGAATGCGGATCCCCACGATCGCCATCGCATGGCCGTGCGTGCGGCGCTCCTGGCCTACCCAGGCTCGTGGGCGAGCCACACATCAGCACTGCTGCTTCACGGCGTCTCGACCTTGGCGCCCGCGGACGTCCGCGGCCTCCCGGTCGTCCACATCAGCAGGTCCGGACGCTTCTACCGGGAGCCTGGCCTGATCGTTCACGATCAGCGAGTGGACGACGAGGACCTGTGCGTCCTGGGCGGCCTGACGTCCAGCACCCTGATCCGGGCATCCATCGAGGTGGCGGCCCGCAGGCCCCTGGGGCAGGCGCTCGCCGTCATCGATGCCTCCATGCGCCAGATGCTGGTGAACGAAGGCCCGACGAGCCTGCGCGAAGCAGCCCGTGCCCGCACCACACGCCGTCGACTGTACGGCCTGTGGGATGCGCGCATCGCGCCCTACTCGCGCCACCGCTGGGTGACGACGGTGCGCACGGCCGCGCGGCTGGGCAACCCCGCGGCCGAGTCCTACCTCGAATCCCTGTCGCGGGCAGCCATGTGGCAGGCCGGGTTTCCCGAGCCAGAGATCGGCTTTCCGCTCGTGGGCGATGACGGCAAGGGCTACTGGGTGGATTTCTGGTGGCGTTCGGCACGAGTGATCGGCGAGGCGGACGGGCTCACGAAGTACGCCACGAGCGGGCACCTGATCGCCGAGAAGCTGCGGTCCGAGGCGTTGGGCATCCATGGCGCCATGTGCCGCTGGGGCATGGCGCAGGTGGTTCCCGACCCCTTGCCGATGCTGGGTCGCCTGCGCAGCGCCTTCCCCACCCCGCCGATCCCCGCCGAATGGCGGTTCTGGGGCGCGGAAGCGGCCTGAGAACCGCCATTCGGCGGGGATCGGCGGGGTGTCGGCGAAAAAGACTGCGGGGGCCGTCCCGAAGGACGACCCCCGCAGAGGGGACTGCAATCAGCTGGCAGCGTTCGGGCCGATGCCCTGCTTGACCAGCTCCTGGATGATCTGAGCGGACTCATCGAAGCCGATGAGGACGATTGCCTCAGGTCCAGCGGCCTTGATCTTCGCAACGTCTGCCGCGAAGTCGGTGGCCTTGGGGTCGTAGAC
>CAYFLP010000063.1:0-2048 GCA_964344045.1 uncultured Bifidobacteriaceae bacterium | reverse complement strand
GTTCAGGCCGTCGCCGTAGGAGTCCTGCAGCGACATGATCGCGACCTTGGTGTAGCCGTCCTGGAGGACCAGCGAGCCGAGGAAGGCGCCCTGGAGAACGTCGGACGGAGCGGTACGCCAGTACAGGCCGTGGTCAGGAGCCAGGGTGAGCTCGGGCGAGGTGTTCGCCGGCGAGATCATCATGACGCCCGCATTGCTCACCTGGTCGAGAACGCTCAGGGTCGAGCCGGACGAGGCCGCGCCCACCAGCACGTCGATGTTCTTCGGGAGAAGACGCTTGACGGTCTGCTGGCCGGTGTTGGTGGAGGTATCGCCCGAGTCGCCCTCTTCGAGAACGATCTTGTCGAAGCCGGGGATGCCGCCAGCTGCCTCGATGTCCTTGATCGCGAGCTTGACGCCGGCGATCTCCGGTGGGCCGAGGAAGGCAAGGTTGCCGGTGACGGGCAGGAACGTGCCGACCTTGAAGACGCCGTCGCCAGCGCCCTTCTGCGGCTTGCCGTCGATGGCATTGGCAGTGCCCTCAGGGGTGATCTCGCCCTGCATGTACTCGACCGAGTCGGTGAGGACGTTGTCGGCACCGAACTGGTAGACGCCGATCGAGGCGCTGGTCGGATCGCCAGCATCCCAGAAGTTCACGGCACCCGAACGACCGTTGTAGTCGATCTTCTTGCCCTGGCCCAGCAGCTCAAGGCAGCCGGCGTAGTCGTTGCAGACCTCTTCGCCGTTGGTGATCGGCACCATCTGCTTGGCCATGTCGACGCCAGCGTCGGACTTCGCAGCGGCGGCGGCCAGCGCGGCCAGCGTCACGGCGTCGTAGGCCTCGGGGGCGTACGCGTAGTCCTTGAGGTTGGGATCGACGGTCAGCAGGGCATCCTTGAAGTCCTGGGTGTTCTCGGCACCCGGGATCGTGCCCTTGACACCGTTGAGGGTGCCGGCAGGCAGCTTCTCGCCCAGGGCGTTGCCGGTGTTGCCATCGACCAGGTAGAGCGGCGTGCCGGTGGATGCCGCGGCCTCAGCAGCAGCCGAGGTGGCAGCAGCCGAAGTCGCCGCAGCCGAGGTGGCAGCAGCAGCCGCGCTGGTCGCAGCAGCAGTCGTGGCGGTGGTGGACGAACCGCTCGACGAGCTGCAGGCAGCCAGGCCGAGGGACGCAACACCGAGCACGGCGGCCGCTGAGAGGACCTTTGTGCGCTTCATGCAGTCTCCTTGATAGGACAAGCGGCGGTGGGTACCGCCGCAGTGATGGCAGCGTACGTGACGGAAGGTTACGCATGAGTAACCCTGTGTAACATCGAGGGCACTTCGTGATCGATCTGTGACCTTCGCCTGGGCCAATCCGTGCCTGGCCCCCGCGATCACGGCTGCTGAGCAGCCACCACCTGTGCTGCGACCTCGGCAAGGGTCACCCGCCCGTCCATGGCGGCCTTGCGCAGCCAGGCGAAGGCCTGCGGCTCTGTCAGTCCCTGGGCCTGCAGGATGGCCTTGGCTGCGTCGACGCTCTCCCGGGCTGCCTGTCGCTCCTGCAGGCTCGAGACCTGGTCGTCGAGGGCGCGCATCTGCTCCCAGCGGGAGCGAGCGATCTCGATAGCAGGGACGAGGTCTGCCCGGCCGAACGGCTTGACGATGAACCCGAGCACACCGGCATGGGCGGCCCGCTCGACCACGTCGCGCTGGCTGAAGGCGGTGACCATCACGACCGGGGCAATTCGATCCGCCAGGATCTCCTCCGCTGCCGACAGCCCGTCCCGGCGGGGCATGGCCACGTCGAGGAAGACGACGTCCGGCCTCAGCTCGCGGGCGAGGTCGACGGCCTTCTGACCGTCCGCCGCCTGGCCCACGACCTCGTATCCGCACTCCCCGAGCATCTCGACGAGGTCCATGCGGATCAGCGCCTCGTCTTCTGCAACCAGGACCGTGACAGTCGCAGGGTTCGCGCTGGAGTCAGGCATGCGGCCAGCGTAAGGCGTGCTGCTCATGCGGGTAGTCTCATCCCGACGCCCCGGTATCCCAACCGGCAGAGGAAGCGGTCTCAAACACCGTCCAGTGTGGGT
>CAYFLP010000062.1:0-11171 GCA_964344045.1 uncultured Bifidobacteriaceae bacterium | reverse complement strand
CATCGCCCACGCGCTCGCCGTTGAAGAGCATCGGGGCGTCGTCCTTCTCGCCCTCTCCGATCACGACCACGCCGTTCATCGAGACGCTCCCGATGAGCTGCCGCATCGCGTTGACTGCCGCGCCGTCGGCGCCGTTCTTGTCTCCGCGGCCGACCCAGCGAGCGGAGGCCATCGCCGCTGCCTCCGTCACGCGGACGAGTTCGAGCGCGAGGTTGCGGTCGGGGGCCATCGGGCTGCTGGGAGGCACAGGGCTGGTCATGCTTCCAGCGTATTGGCAGACGTGGTTGTTCGGCGTATCCAGCGCATGCAGCATCATGTGCGGGTGAGCGAAGGGCAGGAGCAGCCGAATCTCGGCACCGGCGTGAAGGTGACCGGGCGGCAGAACAAGCGCCTGCGCCAGACGGTCTTCGACATGGTGATCTCGATGGCGGTCGTCCTTGCCGTGGTGGGCGTGATCATGGTCCTCGCGTGGCGCCCGCAGCCCGACCCGGTCAAGGTGGTCGACCCGCAGCCCTACCTGATGCTCGCCAACGGGCAGGCGAGCTTCCCCGTGCTCGTTCCGGCCGGCCTGCCGTCGAGCTGGCGCCCGACGAGCGTTCGATGGGCACCTACGGCGAAGTCCGACGGCATGCCCGTGCTGCACGTCGGCTACGTGACCCCCGGTGACCAGTACGCGCAGTTCGCCGAGTTTGCCTTCCCCGCCGACGCCGACCCGGCCGCGTCGAGCCTGGTGCGCGAGCAGGCCCAGGACCTGTATCCCGATACCGTCCGCAGCGTGTCGGGCAGCCAGTGGCTGGCAGCGGAGTTCGACGGCAAGCGCATGCTGGCGTCCGTGTCCGGCGGCCGGATGACCGTCGTGTCAGGGACAGCGGACTGGGCCGAGCTCGAAGCCCTGGCGACCTCGCTCCGGCCGGTGACAGCCGGCTAGCTCGCCGGCTAGCTCGCCTTCTTGACCGATACGCTCGCCGTGATCAGCACCGACGCACTGTTGCCAGCGAACTGCGAATCGCCTACCGAGCTGAAGGTCACCACGCACCCTCCGCCCGTCGCCGGAACCACCAGGCGTAGCCCATCGAGGGCGCACATGCCGCGCTGGCTGAAATTGACGCCAGCACCGTTGCCTGTCGAGGTGACCAGGTCGATCGTCGTGCCGGGCTCATAGGAAAGCACGTCGTCGTCCTGCCAGGGGGCCTGCGGCACCCCATCGATGACCGGTGTCACGGACATCGGGTTTGCGACCGGCTTCGGCAGGACGTTGATGGTCTGGGTCACCTCGCGCTCGAGTTGGGTGTAGCGATCGCTCTGCAGGTCGAGCGTCACGTACGTCAGGCCGCTGTGCAGGGGAGTCCAGCGGAAGGCGATGTACCCATTGACGGTGTCCTTGGGGTCGGTCACCGGGCTCCCGTCGACCATCAGCGCGACTGTGCCCTTGAACATGTGAGGCAGGCGAGCCATCACCAGGGCCGGCGTATTCGTGTACATCACCGGGGGCATCAGCAGCTGGATGGCCACCGGATGGGTGGTTGCGCGCACGCGGCTGATGGCTGACTGGGAAGGCTCGAAGGCCGCGATGCCGTTGGTCGTGGACGTTCCCGGCGTGAAGGTCGCATAGAACGCGTAGTCGCCCTCGGCCGGGGGAGTCCAGGAGAAGCGCGCGATCGAGTGCTCGAGCGGGAGCGACACCAGGTCGACCGCTCCCAGGCGTCCGCGATAGACCTCGTAGAAGGTCACGGTGCCGATCACGGGCTGGTCGGAGCCGGAAGCACTGACCACGGCCTCGAGCGGCATGGGCTCGAAGCGCTCGGTCTTGTCCGGGACGAAGATCGACGTCACTGTCGGCACCAGGGCGATGTACGGCGAGGCCGGGGCGAGGGCCACCGAGCTGTCGACGGGCGCGATCGTCCAGGTGCCGCCCACGGTCGGTACCCACTCGGCGTTGCCCAGGCCCCGGGAGTTCAGCGCGACATCGATCTCGGCGGAATTGCTCCCGATCGCCGCGGTGAGCGCGACCGTCGTGTCATGCAGGCTCGGGGCGATGACCGACACGGTCTGCGACACTCCCACCGTGCCGTTGCCGACGGCGATGAGGCCTGCCTTGGCGGGGGCGTTCGCTGCGGAAGCGACCCCGGAGCCGGCAAGCGTGCCGACCGCAGTCAGGGCCGCAGCCGCGATGACGAGTGATGCGGAGCGAAGGCGCACGGAGTTCCTGCTTCCCTGGGTGGAGACAGCCCTGCGGCTGCCGGCGAATCCTTGTGAGTGAGGGAGCAGGCACTCGGCGATGAGCGCCCGGCCCCCTGGGCAAGGCTAGGGATGCGGGCTAGTCGGCACTAGGCGACGAGCCGTCAACCCGTGCTACCACGGAAGCGAGCCAGGTGTCGCATCGCCTGGCGAGGGCCTCGCCCTGCTCCCAGAGCGCCAGCGACTCCTCGAGGGTCAGGCCGCCCTTCTCCAGCGTGGCAACGACCGTGGCGAGTTGCTCGCGCGCCTGCTCGTAGCTGAGCTCGGCCTTCTCATCTGCTGCCATGGGCTGACCCTAGCTGCCTTCCGAGACGACGGCCCTGAAGCTGCCGGAGGCCACCTTGATGTCGACAGGCTCGCCGGCCCGGACATCGTCGCTGCTCCGCACGATGTCGCCCGATGCCCGCGTGACGACGGCGTAGCCGCGCTCCAGCGTCGCGGCCGGGGAGAGCGCCCGCACTCGGGCGAGCAGGTGCTCGAGATCGCGCTGGGCTGCATCCAGACGGCTGCCCATGACGCGGCGAGCGCGCTCTCGGCTGGTGCGGACGAACTGGGCGTCGGACTCGAGACGATGCGCAAGAGCGCGCCGGGCCCGGCCGCGCAGGCTGTCGATCAGGGCGAGTTCCTCGGACCGTGACGGCACTACTCGCTTGGCGGCGTCGGTGGGCGTCGAGGCACGCAGGTCGGCGACGTAATCGAGCAGCGGGGTGTCCTGCTCGTGGCCGATGGCGCTGACGATGGGCGTGAGCGCATTGGCGGCCGCCCGCACGAGTGCCTCGTTCGAGAATGGCAGGAGGTCCTCGACGCTGCCGCCGCCGCGGGCGATGATGATGACGTCGACCCGTGGATCGGCATCAAGATCGGCAAGTGCAGCCGTGACTGCGCTGACCGCCTGCACGCCTTGGACGGGCACCTCGCGCACCTCGAACTCGATTCCTGGCCATCGCTCGCGCGCGTTGACGAGCACGTCGTCCATGGCCGCGCTCGCGCGGCCGCAGATGAGCCCGATGCGCTGCGGGATGAAAGGAAGCGGCTTCTTGCGTTCGGCTGCGAAGAGTCCCTCCGCCGCCAGCAGTTCCTTCAGGCGCGCCAGCTCTGCCAGCAGTGCGCCGATCCCGACAGGGCGGATCTCCTTCGCCCGCATGGATAGCGAGCCGCGCGCTGGCCAGAAGTCGGGCTTGGCATGCACGACCACTCGCTGCCCTTCGGCTAGGGGCGGATCCATGCGTCCGATGACGCTGACGTCGGCGACCACGTTGAGCGACATGTCGACGTCGGTGTCGCGCAGGGTCAGGTAATGCGTGCGAGCACCAGGACGCGGCCGGTACTCCGCCACCTGGCCCTCGATCCACACGGCTCCCAGGCGGCCTATCCAGTCCCCGAGCATGCGCGAGACCGTGCGCACCGGTACAGGTGCCTCCGCGCTCGTCTCCAGGGCCACATGCGCAGGGTAGGCCTTGGACGCGGCAGGCGCTTGGGGCCACGTCCTACGATGGGCAGATGGCGTCGGAGAAGAGGGTCCTGGTCGCTGCGCCTCGCGGCTACTGCGCGGGAGTCGATCGCGCAGTCGTCACCGTCGAGCGGGCCTTGGAGCACTACGGGGCTCCGGTATACGTGCGCAAGCAGATCGTCCATAACGTCTACGTCGTGCGCACTCTCGAGCAGCGCGGTGCGATCTTCGTCGACGAACTCGATGAGGTGCCCGAGGGTTCGGTGGTCGTGTTCTCCGCGCACGGCGTGGCGCCCAGTGTCCATGAGCAGGCCGCGGATCGCAGCCTGAAGGCCATAGACGCAACGTGCCCGCTCGTGACCAAGGTTCACGCAGAGGCCAAGCGTTTCGCTTCCGAGGGCTATCAGATCCTGCTCATCGGCCATGAGGGCCATGAAGAGGTTGTCGGCACTATGGGCGAAGCCCCTGAGGCCATGACGCTGGTCGACGGCCCGACCCAGGTGGCTGAACTGGCCATCGGGGATCCGGACCGCCTGGTGTGGCTGTCGCAGACGACCTTGTCGGTCGACGAGACCCTCAGCACGGTCGATGCACTGCGCGATCGCTTCCCGCAGCTCATCAGCCCGCCGAGCGATGACATCTGCTACGCGACGCAGAACCGGCAGGGGGCCGTGAAGGCCATCGCCGAGCAGTGCGACGTGATGATCGTCGTCGGCTCGGGCAATTCGTCGAACTCCGTGCGGCTGGTCGAAGTGGCCCTGGAAGCCGGCGCGGGTGCGGCCTACCGGATCGATTCCCACGACGAGCTCGACGCTTCGTGGTTCGCCACGGCGGCCACTGTCGGGCTCACCAGCGGCGCCTCGGTTCCTGAGATCCTCGTCGACGAGACCCTCGGCAGGCTGCATGAGCTCGGCTTCGACACGGTCGAGGAGATCGCGACGGTGGAAGAGCACTTGGTGTTCGCCCTACCCCCGGAACTTCGCCGCGACCTGCGCAGCTGAGCGCTACTTTCGGTAGCGGCGCACGACAACGATCGCCAGCGCTGCGAGCGTCGATCCGATGATCCACATCCAGTTGTCGGCTAGCGCGAAGAACCAGACCACCGCCCGGTCGAGCATCGAGTGCACGCTCGCCCCGGCGAAGACCTGCGGTGCGGTCAGCGCGGCCAGCGCAAAGGCGAGCGGAGGAACGATCACGGCATGGATGTCGTCATCGCGGCGCACAGTCGCGGCGGCGTAGGCCGAGCTCACGAGAAGTGCCAGGCCGGTGATCCAGGTGAGCGAGCCGTCGGACAGCAGGGCATTGGCGAACGCCACAAGCACGGTGACTCCCATGACCACCAGGTACACCCCAGAGGTGCGCAGCCCGGGAGCGCCCCTGCTGCGCCGCCTGCCCGCAGCGACGGGCTCGTCGCTGTCGGCGGTGGCGGAAGAAGGCGAGGGCACGGCGTAAGTCTGTACGGGGATCACCTCGGGCCCTGCGTCAGGAGCGGATTGCGTCGACTCGGCGGTGCCTTCCGCCCCGCCCGCGGCGGTGGGGCCAGCACCGGCCGCCGGCGCCTGTGACGACTGGCCGGCCAGCGTCGTGCGTTCCAGCGTGCGCAGGTTGCCTCCGTGGCTGCCGGCGAGTGCGAGCACCGTCTCGCCATGGCCGTCGACGCCCTGGCTGCGGAACAGGCGGCCAGTGTCGATGATGTCCGATGACGCGGCAGGAGCGGCTACGCCGTCGATGGCCGGCTCGGCGGCAGGCGCCTTTGCCTCTGGGGTCGCCACGGCTGGCGCCTCGACGGAGACGATCTCCTCAACCGCCGGCTCGGCGCCGGCGGGCGCCTCGTCGGGGCGGAAATAGGCGTCGAAGTGATCCGGGGCGAGCGGCTGGTCGCCGTCGGTGCCTTCGGTACCGCCGTCGGGGAATGTCACCCCGCAACCGTACTCAACGAGGACGACATTGCCTATCCCTTCCGGCTCGCCGTGCGGCCGGCCCGTAGGGACGTGCCCGACTCGTGCTTGGCGAGGAACTGGGGCACGGTCAAGGCGCCAACTGCTTCAGCGATCACGTCGAGGGGCAGTTCGTCGAGGGTGCGGAAGCGCACGCAGGACTTGCCCACGTCCATGCGCTTGCCCGTCTGGGCGTAGGCGGCCTCGAAACGCGCACGGAGCTCATCGTCGGCGTAGATGCCCATCAGGTAGACCGACATGTAGTTCTTCTGCGAGGCGAGCGCTGCGTAGGTGAGTGGCTTTCCGTTGTACGTGTCCGCGAACGTCGCCAGGGGGACCTCGTAGGCGATCATTCCCCAGTTCATCGTCTCGACGATGCCACTCGGCACGTTGGCCTTGATCACCGTGCGCACCGCCGTCAGGGCGGCACGTCGATCCTCCGGGAGCTCGGCCAGGTAGGACGACACGGACGAGGCATCACTGCGCATCGGAGCACGATACGTCACGCGTGGGCAGGTCTACGGCACGGGAAATTGCGAGGGACGGACCCGCTACCTTTGCGCTCGTGCGCAGACTCCACACAATGGTTGCCGGATCCCTCGCCCTTGCGGCTGGCCTGATCGCAGCCTCAGCAGTGCCAGCCTCTGCTCACGCGATCATCGACCTCGGTGGCGTCAGCGCTGTCGCTGGCAAGGCGAGTGCCATGACCCTGGAGATCCAGCACGGCTGCCTGCCCGTTGAGGCAACGACCCAAGTCGAGGCTTTCGTAGGCCCGCGGTGGCGAGCAGTCGAGCCAGTGGAGACGACGGGATGGCAGGCGAGCGTCGAGCGCACGGCGCATGGTGGATGGCACATCACCTGGATCGATCTCGGCGAGCCCATCGCCTTCGCCAAGCCGACGTTCTTCCGGATCAAGGTGTCCTGGCCGGACAAGCCAGGCATCTACGGCATGCGGGTCACGCAGCAGTGCACGAATGGAGCGTCCTACGACTGGAATGCGAAGAGCACGCCCGCCACGGCTCATCGGCCCTCGCCTCCGCTGACTCCGCGCCCGGAGGTTCTCGTGGTCGCTCATGGCGAGGCGATGGACGTCCAATCGCGTCCGGACGCACCATCGACGCCAGAGGGGCACGCTCACTAGGGCCTGCCCGCGCCTGGCCCTCACTATCGGTGCTCTCGCACGTTACATTCCAAGACGCATCCCGGTTGCGCGGGCTGGTCGGATGTCGTGTGCCTGACAACCGTTGTCGTCACACCAAAGATGCCAAACCCGATTCCTATGTACTTGCAGGATCCAGTGATTGGGCTTGTTCGATGTGTGCGATCAGTCTTTGTCTCTCGCGGCTTCGCCAATCGCTGGTTCCATAGTTCGCGCTGAATGCGTCGGCGAATTCGACGGGATCGTCGCCTACGACGAGGCGAATCGCAGTGCCATCAGCTTCAGCCTGCTCGAAGAGGTCTACGAGGTCTTCCCACATGCTCACGGATGCGTCGTGGCCCTGGGAACCGGCACGCATGAGGTAGCGCTCCAGCGCCTCGACGGCGATGCGATAGCCGTCGGACAGTTCAGTGACACGCGTGCGGTAGTGCTTCCAGCGCGCCTTGTCCTCGCGCGCGCCGGTCATCTTGTCAACGAATGCGCTCATGGCGATTCTCCCTGTCGTAGCTCTTCCAACCGATCTGAGAGGAAGCTCCATGTCCTCCAGAACT
Organism: uncultured Bifidobacteriaceae bacterium; assembly: GCA_964344045.1. Classification (GTDB taxonomy): domain Bacteria; phylum Actinomycetota; class Actinomycetes; order S36-B12; family S36-B12; genus UBA10649. The sequence continues at coordinate 3,836 of CAYFLP010000062.1, read as the reverse complement.
CGTCCAGGTAGTCGTGGCCCAGCGCATTGAGTGCGTACACCTTTCGAGGAGGCCCCTTCTCCGATGGCACCCTCGTCACGTCGACGAGACCACGCTGCTCGACACGGACCAGCAGCGCATAGACCGTGCCTTCGGCGATGTTGTTGAAGCCCTGATCGCGGAGCCAGGCGGTGATCTCGTAGCCGTATGCGGGGCTTTCGGACACAAGTGCAAGTACGAGGCCCTCAAGGGTGCCCTTCAGCAATTCCGTGCTCTGACTGCCCATCGCCGCCCCTCGTACTACTTAGCAGCACTACCTAGTAACTACATAGTCGCACTAGGTAGTGGGTTCGTCAATGGCCCACGCGGTAAGTTTGCTCACCCGCACACGTCAGACTCGCGAAAGGTCACGGCCTGCATGGCACTCACCATCGGAATCGTCGGACTGCCCAATGTCGGCAAGTCCACCATGTTCAATGCGCTGACCAAGAACGACGTCCTCGCGGCCAACTACCCCTTCGCGACCATCGAGCCGAACACCGGCGTCGTGGGCGTCCCGGATCCGCGGCTGGGGGTGCTCGCCGGGATCTTCGGCTCTGAGCGTCAGCTTCCCGCCACCGTGACGTTCGTCGACATCGCTGGCATCGTCAAGGGCGCGAGCGAGGGCGCGGGCCTGGGCAACAAGTTCCTCGCGAACATCCGTGAATCCGACGCCATCTGCCAGGTCTTGCGCGCGTTCAAGGACGACGACGTGGTGCACGTCGAGGGCCGGGTGTCCCCGGAAGAGGACATGGAGACGATCAACACCGAGTTGATCCTCGCCGACATGCAGACGTTGGAGAAGGCCATCCCGAGGCTGCAGAAGGAGGCGCGCAACGACAAGTCGAAGGCGGGGGCGCTCGCTGCTGCCGAGGAAGCCCAGGGCGTCCTCAACGAAGGCAAGACCATCTTCGCGTCGGGCATCGATCGCGAGCCGCTGCGCGAGCTCTTCCTGCTCACCGCGAAGCCCTTCGTCTACGTCATCAATGTCGATGAGAGCGAGCTCGCCGACGCCGACTTCAAGCGGCGCATGAGCGAGCTCGTCGCGCCCGCGGAGGCAGTCTTCCTCGACGCCAAGCTCGAGGCTGAGCTGGTCGAGCTCGATGACGACGAGGCCCTCGAGCTCCTGCAGTCAGTCGGGCACGAGGAGTCGGGCCTGAACGCGCTCGCGCGCGTGGGCTTCGACACGCTGGGCCTGCAGACCTACCTCACGGCCGGCCCGAAGGAGGCACGCGCCTGGACCATCCCCAAGGGCGCCACGGCCCCGGAGGCCGCCGGCGTGATCCACACCGACTTCCAGAAGGGCTTCATCAAGGCGGAGGTGGTGTCGTTCTCCGACCTCGTCGATGTCGGCTCCATGAGCGAGGACAAGTAGCGCGGCAAGGTGCGCATGGAGGGCAAGGACTACGTCATGCAGGACGGAGACGTGGTCGAGTTCCGCTTCAACGTGTAGGGCGCTGGCGAAGGCGCAGGCTGACCGCGTACCGTCCAGGGATGACTACATGGGAATCCGTCGATGCCTACCTGGCGCAGGTGGCCGAGCCCCAGCGCACGACCCTGGGGAAGCTGCGGGCAACGATCGCATCGGTCATTCCCGAAGCTCAGGAGTGCATTTCCTATGACCTGCCGGCCTACATGATCGACGGCAAGGTCGTAGCCGGCTTCGCGGCCTTCACGAAACACTGCGCCTACCTGCCGCACAGCGGCTCGGTATTCGATGCGCTGGATGCAGAGCTTGAGGGCTATGTGCGCACGAAGGGTTCCCTGCACTTCGCGATCGACAAGCCCCTTCCCAAGGCCCTGGTGGTCAAGCTGATCAGGGTCCGCCGGCAGCAGGCCGGCGTCTGATGAACCCGGCGAGGGTGGATCGTGCGCGGGTGGAGATGCTGACGGACCTCCCGAACATCGGGCCATCCCTTGCGCAGACGCTGCGCGAGGTCGGCGTCCAGGTGCCGGCCGACTTGGTGGGCAGGGACCCCTACGACCTCTATGACGAGCTCACTGCCGTGACAGGCGAGCGCCAGGACCCGTGCGTGCTCGATACCTTCATCTCGGTCGTGCGGTTCATCGCGGGGGAGGATCCGCTGCCGTGGTGGTCCTACACCGCGGAGCGCAAGACGGTCATGGCGCACAAGGCTGAAGGAGGAGTGAACTGACATGGCAGAGAAGGTGACCGGCCCTCAGTCGTACTTCCCCTCTATCGAGAAGAAGTACGGGCAGCCGATCGACTACTGGATGAGGCAACTCGACAGCGTTCGCGATGCCAAGCACATGGAGCAGGTGAACTACCTCAAGCAGGAATTCGGCATGGGCCATGGCCATGCGAACGCCATAGTCGCGGTCTACCGGGCCGACAACGGCCTGTAGCCGGCATGACCTCATTCGTCTACTACGTTGCCTCATCGATCGACGGGCGCATCGCAGACCCCGATGACTCGCTGCAGTGGCTCTTCGACGTCGTCAGCCCCGAAGCGCCCGACATCGGCTCGTTCATGTCCGTGGTGGGCGTGCAGGTCATGGGCTCGCGCACCTACGAGTGGCTCTTGCGCAACGAGAGCCTCCTCGAACAGCCGCACAGGTGGCAGGAGTTCTTCGGTGCCATGCCCACCAAGGTGCTCAGCTCGCGTGTGCTCCCCGTCCCGCTCGGCGCCGATGTCGAAGTGCTCTCCGGCCCAGTCGGCAATCACCTGGAGCGCATCGTCGCGTCGGCGCACGGCACCGACGTGTGGATCGTCGGCGGGGGAGAGGTTGCTGGCCAGTTCCTCGATGCGGGGGCTCTCGACCGGATCGAGCTCACCGTCGCGCCCGCCGTGCTGGGCGAAGGTGCCCCGCTGCTGCCACGGTTCATCCCGCCCGCGCGGCTGAGGCTGGATGCCGTGGAACGCATCGGCGAGTTCGCCTGCCTGACCTACGTGGTTGTTCCCGGCTGATTCCGCAGTGCGATCATTCGCCCATGCAGCCCTTGTACTCCGTCGAACGCACCTATCCCTTCCCTGCGGCCGACCTGTGGCAGGCATGGACCGATGCCCGCGCACTCGAGCAGTGGTACGCCCCGGTCGACCTCGCCGTCGTGCCAGGGTCCGTCGAGTCCGAGCCCGTCGTCGGCGGCTGGTGGACGGTGGCTGTCGACGTCCCGCAGTACTCGATGGTCGCCTACTTCTTCGGCCGCTACACCGTGGCCGAGGTCGGCCATCGCATCGAGCACACGCTGCACTACACGCAGTCGGCGGAGGACTTCGCAGCCCGCGACGAGTCCACGCCCTTCCACGTGGTGAGCATCGACTTCGAGGACGTTGCCGAGGGGACCCGGGTGCGGTGGACCCAGGTGGGCGAGATGCCCGAGGAGCAGGTCGCGCAGACGAAGGCCGGCATGGAGAGCTACTTCGACTCGCTCGGGAAGTACCTGGCTCGATGAGCAACCGGATCGTCGTCGCCGCACTCGCCATGCGCGATCCGGAAGGGCGCGCGCTGCTGGTGCGCAAGCGCGGCACGAGCCGGTACATGCAGCCGGGAGGAAAGATCGAGGCCGGCGAGACTGCGGAGCAGTGCGTGATCCGTGAGGTTCTCGAGGAACTCGGCATCGTCCTGGACCCTGCCTGCGTAGTCGCCGTGGGCGACTGGGAAGCGCCTGCGGCCAATGAGCCGGGCCATGTGGTGCACGGGTACGTCTTCACCCATCCGTACGTGGAGGGCATCCGCGCGCAGGCGGAGATCGAGGAGGTGCTGTGGCTGTCGCCCGCGGACGCTGCCGGGCGCACCGACCTCGCCCCGCTCTTCCGGGATCACGTGCTGCCACTGCTGTGATCCCGGAAGAGCGG
>CAYFLP010000061.1:0-11212 GCA_964344045.1 uncultured Bifidobacteriaceae bacterium | reverse complement strand
GCGCCTTCGCAGAGCATCCATCGCAGTTGTCTCCTCGGCAGCCTTGATCGGGGGTCTGACCCTGAGCATCGCCGTCCCTGCACAAGCTGCCTCTGCCAAGGAGGGGGCCAAGTGCAAGAAGGCCGGGCTGACGGCGCACACGCCCAAGGGCGACTTGCGCTGCACGAAGAACGGCAAGTACCTGGTGTGGGTCCGGGTGATGCCGGGCGGCGGTTCCGGCGGGGGCTCCGGAAGCGGCGGGTCGTCGAGTTCCGGCGGCGGGACCAATGGGATCGCCTCGAACGCCTCCATTCCGAAGGTCATTGAGAACTGGGGCCTGGACCTGGCGCCCTACGACGCCGCAACCGGCAAGGCCGGCGTCATGCAACTGGCCGGGGTCACCCCTCCCACGTTCCCGAATCCGGCCGACAACGAGATGTACAGCCGCATCGTGGGCATCTATGGCATGGACGCCAAGGGGGTCAAGGAGCCCCAGATGGCCTTCATGGCACCCCTGGGAACACCTGTCATCTCCATGGTCAACGGAACGGTCTGCGATCTCCCGACGCTCTACAGCAACGACTTCAGCGTGCGGGTGGCACCGACAGGGGTGACCTGCCAGGGAGGCGCTGCGAACGTCCTCTTCGAGCACGAGCACCTCATCGATCCGCTCGTCAAGGTCGGCGACACCGTGAAGGCCGGCCAGCGAATTGGAACAGTCAGTGACTTCAATTCGAATTGGAAGGCCAAGGGCATGGGCACGATCGAGACCGGCGTGTTCTTCATGAAGAACGACAACAGCGGCCGCCCCTGGCACGCATGCCTGGCCAATTACCTCGCGCCGTCCAAGTCGTCCGCGATGCTGTCGACCCTGAGCTCGATCGAGCAGGGCTGGATGAGCGTCCGCGCAGACTCGTCGCTGTACAACCTCGGTGCGCAGAGCCCGGTCGGCTGCCTCACGCAGGAGGACATCACCGACAGCAATTCAGGCGTCAAGTAGGCCTGGCACTGGCTGTAGAACGCGACCCCCGTGCCGCGTGCGACAGCCAGTGCCAGAACCGGGACTACTTGGCGACCTTGATCACCCGCGTCATCGACATGGCCGTGAAGCCCGGCACCGCAGGAGCGAACTCGACCAGGGTGAAGGAGCCCGACGTCGCACCGGGCTTCAGCACCGCGCGCACCTGCGCCTGGTCACCGTTGTAGCGGAAGCTGACGGACTTGACCGACGAGGTGCGGTTGGTCGCGCTGAGGCGGGCTTCCTGGCCGGCATTCGTGTCGAGGTTCTGGGTGTTGTTGAAGGTCTTCCACTTGGTGCTCTTCACCTTCGGGCCGCCACCGGTCCACGCCGGGCCGACCAGCAACTGCTGCTTCGCAGGAGCCGGTGCCGGCGCATTGGCCGTCCGCTGATTGACGCTGACCCAATCGCTCCAGCCTGCGGCATTCGCAGCCGAGACGCTGAAGGTGTAGGCCGAATTGGCACTCAAGGTCCCGATGTTCGCGTTCGTAGCGTTGGCAACGACCTGGCCGCTCGTGGGCCCGGTCCACTTGACGATGTAGCCGCTGATGGGTGCGTTGCCGTTGCTCGTGGGCGTGTCCCAGTTGAGCGAGATGGCGTTCGCAGAGACGCCGGTCACCTTGAGGTTGCGCGGTGACGAAGGTGCGGCTGACGGTGCCGGCTTCGCTCCGGCGATGTTCACCTTGCGGGAGGACTGGCCCAGGAGGTTGCCGCTGCCGCCGAAGTTCGGCTGCGATGCGTACGCAGTGATGGTCACGCGACCGGACGCCGACGGCGACCAGTTCATCGTCGCGGTCCAGGTGCTGGTGCCCGAGCAGCTCGCGTCCGAGGTGCCCAGGTCAGTGCCGTTGTCGAGCTTGAAGTCGAACTGCACCCCCGACTGCGGATCCCAGCACGTGGGGTAGTCCCCGTTGGGGAACTCGTACGTTCCCGTGAGTACCTGATTGACGCCGACGGTGCCGTTCGAGGCGCTCAGGCTCGTCCTGCCCCAATCGCCTGCCTGAGCGGGCACGGTGGCGACCAAGGACACTGCGATGACGCTCAGCCCGGCCAGCGCAGTGAGCGCGGCATTCTTCTTCATGGCCATAGTCCTTCTCCTCTTGATTCCATGCCCCCGCGACAATGATCCACTGCTCACGGCACCCCTGGCTTCGCATGGATGCCGGGTCCAACCTAATGGCTATGCCTGAGCAGGCGCTGAATCCTGGGTGGCCGTGCGCTTGGTCAAGGCGAGTTTCGCGTAGTAGGCGCCGAGGGCGATAGCGCAGCCCAGGAGCGTGTAGAGGATGCGCTCGAAGGTCGCGTCGATAGGGGGCTCGCCGGCCGAGACGCCCATGAGAACCAGGACGGTGAGGAAGAAGACGAACCTCGCGTAGGGCTCACGGCCCACGGTGAAGATCAGCCCCAGCGTGGTGATGGCCATGATCACGCCCAACGCCCACGGGCCGTGCAGGTATGTCGCCAGGACGGCGGCGACGAGGGCGCCGGCGACAGTTCCGTACATGCGCTGAGTGGTGCGGTGAGGGGCGGTGCCGGGCTCGACCTGCATGACCATGATCAGCGTGAGGGGCAGCCAGACACCGTGCGTGTCCTTGCCCCAGGTGAGCGCGAAGAGGGTCGTGATCGACACGAGCACTGCCAGGGCGACGGCGTAGCGAACGGTGTCCTGCTTCTCGAATGTCGCCTCGATAGGCACGTTCATGACACCGTGCAGGAAAGGAACGACGATCACCGGCCAGAACCCGCAGATGGCCGTGCCGATGAGGATCTTCAGCAGGTATTCGCTCTGTCCAAGGCCCCCGTCGAGTTGCGCCGCAAGCGCTGCCGGCGAGGTGACCACGAACAAGATCCCGACGAGGATGATGTTGAACCCGGAGTAGCGCTTGTAGTACGCCGCACCGCCGATGAGCAGGCTTGCCAGTGCCATGACGCAGGTGCCTGCGATGGGATCCTGGCCCGCGATGAGGGCCACCGGCGCGGCGAGGACGAAGGTGATGGCCGCGGCCGAGCCGACCTTGCGGCCGCCGGCGATCGTGCTGATGAGGCCCGCCAGCGTGCCGAAGAGGAGCATGGTCATGGCCGGCGCGCCCAGCACGATCCGGCCGGCGATGATCGGCAGCCACAGTGCCACGGCAGTGAGCAGGAGCTGCCATCCGAACTGCTTGGTGCGGGAAGGCGGGCTCGGCTTGGTCGCCGCAGTCCCCTGGCTCATGAAGGCTCTCCCTGCTGTTCGGGCAGCGCAGTGGTCGTGCGGCCGAGGATAGGGCTCGACGCCAGGTAGGCCCGAAGCGCATCGCGGACGAATGTCGCCCCGTCGATGCCGCCGTAGTTCGCCGCGAAGCGATCGTCGGCGACGTACATGTCTGCCAGCCCCAGGACGTAGCCGGTGATGTCGCCCGCCGGGTCGTATGCGGGGGTGCCGGGAATCGAGCACAGCCACGCCACGTGCTTCGCTGCGAGCTCCTGGGCCAGTTGCCCCGCAGGATCCTCACCGGAGTGCGCGGCCAAGGTCCACGCTGCGCCAAGGGTCGTGGCCTCGCCCATCCACGCACGACGTTCGGCAGGCGACATCGCGCGCCACCACGAGTCCGACGCAGAGTAGGCCGCCTTGCCCCAGCGCTCCTCGACCTCGCCCTGAAACTGCTCGTGGCTGAAGGGCTCGTGGGTGTCGTTCACTCGGCTGACCTTCTTCGACGACGGACGATGGGACCGAGCGGTGGCTAGCCCATCACGTTGGTGAAGCCATTCGAGGGCAGGATGGGCGGGAATCCCCAGCGGATGCCGCCACCGACCTGTTCCAGCATGAAGTCGGGGAGCTCATCAGACTCCACGGACAGCTGAACAACCCCATCAGGGCCTTCGACTGCGTGCACGTGCCAGTCAGCAGGAAGGCGGATGCCGGCTTCCTCGAGAATGGTCTGCGTGGGATTGCCCAGCATGCGCACCCGCAGGTCAGGCTCACCGCCGGTGCGCGCGAGCAGTTCCCTGACTGGCCCGAAGGTCGACTCGTCCACGTGCATACTCCAAGGTCGTCGCACACTGGTATCGCATGCAGGGGAACAGTGTCATTGGCGCGGCCCCTTCTGGCAAGCCCGGCAAGGGCCGGCTATCAGTCGTCCCAATGGGGATCGACATGGAACTCGACGTTGAGCCACAGCACCTGGCCAGGGCGCTCGAGCAAGTGCATCAGGGCGCGACGCACCCTGTCGGCATCGCGCACCGTCCATGAGTCGTCGTCGAGGAGGAAGTCGATCTCTACGTAGAGCTTGCGGCCGAGCTTGCCCACCCGGACGCTCGGCTGCGGCAGGTCGAACGTCGCCCTGACCTCCGTGACAGCGGCATCGACGGCCTGCACGGTAAGCGGAGGCGCCGCGCCCTCGAGCAGTTCGCGCATGCTCGTGCGCAGCATGCCGATGGGGGCAGGCGACAGCAGGAGGATCGCGACGAGCATCAGGACGGGATCGACGTACGCAGCGACGTCGCCGTGCCCGGCCTTGTCGAGCGCGAAGGCGGCCGCGAAGCCGATGAGCATGACGATGGCGAGCACCGCTCCCGCCCACCACTGCTTGATCTCTGCCTCGAGCAACTCCGAGTCATGGCTCAGCTTCCGGAGCACCAGGGCGATCGCGACGCAGGCGATGAGGGTCGCCATCGCGTATGCCAGGGCAAGTCCCGCCTCGACTGCCTCCCCTCCCGACAGCAGGGTCTGCACCGCTTCGAGCCCGGCGTAGCCCAGCGAGCCCAGTAGGACGAGCCCCTGCACGGTGACCATCAGCGGGCCTAGGGTCTCTCGGCCGAAGGGGTAGAGATCGGTCGGCCCTGCAGCGATCAGCTTGGACGAACGAAGCCCGAGCCAGGACAGGCCCAGGCCGATGACCGCGTAGAAGCCGTCGAACACGATGATCTGCGAATCAGCGACGAAGCCCCAGATGATGCCGATCGTCGCGATGGCGCCGGCCATCGCACCGGAGGCGAGCAAGCCCCTGCGCTCGAGGACGGTGCTGCGCTCGAGCTCGGTTGCCGTGCCGGGATCGTTCGTGGCAGTGGTCATGTGCTGTCCGCTCACGTGGTGGTGGGCTGCTGTGGTGTTCGCTCCGCGAGCAGGGCCCCGAAGTCTGCCTGGTTGATATCGGCGTAGCCGATGGCGAAGTCAGCCATGGCCTCGTCGAATTCGTCCGAGTCCCCCAGGTAGCTCGCGATCATGGCCGAGTCGCCCACCCGTGCGTGGGCGCGGGCGAGGGATGCCGCGCAGACCCCCGAGTACTGAGCGAGGCTCGTGGCGTCGAGCGCGCCGATGTCGACGGAGCCCTTCATGTCCTTGAGCTGGCGGATGTACATGTCGACGCGTTCGCCGTTGTCATCGGCGTGGAGGTAGCCCAGGAAGGGATCGGACGAGGCCTGCATGACACGCTGCCCCACGGCCACGCGCTCCCCATGCGCAGTGAACTTGCTGGCGCCCAGGTACGGCTCGAGCACGGATGCCCCGGCCTGCTTCATCTGCAGGATGAGCGGCTCGCCATCGCCGGATTCCAGGAGCATGACCGGTGCCAGGGTGCCGACGCTTCCGACGCCGACGACTTTCTGTGCTACGTCGACGAACGAGTACAGCGAGAGCAGGGCCGCGCGATCGGGCTGGATCGTGCGCAGGTAGGACTCGTAGGCGCGCGCAAGCTTCTCGACCACCATCGGGCGGATGTCGTCGGGGACGGTATGGACGAGCGGTGGATCACTGACGAACCTGCGCTGGCCGTCGACCTGTGCCGTGAGCTTGGCGGTAGCCCGAGCGCTGGTGCCCTTGGCAGCTCGCTTGCGCGCCTGCTCGAAGGCTGACCGGACGGGGCCCTTGCGCAGCTGGGCGAGCACTTCGTCGACGCCCAGCTGCACATTCCACACGTCGAGAGTGTCCTGGTCGGCGAGGATCGCGATCACCTGGCGGTAGACGGACGCCGCCTCGCGGGCGACTCGCCGGGCCTTCTTGTCGGAGAACCCGCTCTCGCGCGCGGCTACTGCAGCACTTGCCACCAGCCGCCGGACGTCCCAGTCGAAGGGGCCCGGCAACGTCTCGTCGAAGTCGTTGACGTCGAAGACGAGAGTGCGCTCGGGCGACGCGAACATGCCGAAGTTGGCGATGTGCGCATCGCCGCACAGCTGCACGCGGATGCCGCTAGTGGGCACCAGGCTCAGGTCGCTGGCCATCACCGCTGCCGAGCCGCGCAGGAAGGCGAAGGCATTGGCACTCATGCGCTCGTAGCGCAGCGGGACGAGCTCGGGGATGCGGGCTGCGTCCTGCGCATGGAGGATCTGCAGCGCATCGCGCCGGGAACCCGGGTCTGGCAGCCGGCCCAGGTCGGCGACCGGGGTCTTCGTGCGTTGCTCCAGGCCCTGCGCACGGCGCTGCTCGCGGGACGGCCGCTGGGTCGTGAAGAACTCGCGCGCATTGATGTGGAATGCAGGCCCGGACGTCATGCCGGCTGCTTTCGTCACCGCCGTACGAGCCATGCGACGACCCTAGCCTTGCCCAGTGGGCGGCTACCCCCGAACGAGCGCGTCCGCTGGCGAGTTCGACCAGGTCTTGTAGCCGCCGTCGAGATTGGCGGCATCGATGTCGCGCTCGCGCAGCAGTGTCGTGGCCGTGTGGCCGCGCTGGCCCACCTGGCAGTACACGATGCACGGTGAAGGCACTTCGTCCATGCGCTCGCGCAAGTCGTCGACGGGGATGTTGACGGCGCCCGGGATGTGGCCGTCGCCGAACTCGCGCGGCGTGCGCACGTCGATGAGGGGCATGCCCTGCGCCTGGAGATCGGCGATCTCGTCCCACTGCACCGACCTCGTCAAGCCGGTGAGGATGTTCTCGGCCATGTAGCCGAGCATGTTGACGGGATCCTTGGCAGAGCCGAATGGCGGCGCATAGGCGAGCTCGAGGTCGGCGAGCTCCGGCGCGGTGAGGCCCGCGCGCATGGACGTCGCCAGCACGTCGATGCGCTTGTCCACGCCGTCAGTGCCGACGCCCTGGGCACCCAGGATCAGCCCGGTCTCGGGATCGATCAGGACCTTGAGCGCCATCGATGCCGCACCCGGGTAGTAGCCGGCATGCGAGCCCGGATGCGAGTGGACAGCCACGTACGGTCGCCCGGACGCCCGCAGGCGCTTCTCGTTCCAGCCCGTCGTAGCGACGGCAAGGTCGAACACCTTGACGATGGCCGTCGCGATGGTGGGAACCTCGCGGACGGTGCGGCCCATGATGTGGTCGGCAACGACCCGGCCGTGCCTGTTGGCAATGTTGGCCAGGGGTACGAGGATCGCCTCGCCGTCGAGTGCGTCGGTCTTCTCTGCCGCATCGCCGATCGCGTAGATGTGCGGGTCGCTCGTGCGGTTGACGGCGTCGACGGCGATGCCGCCCCGCGGGCCCACCGCGATGTCGGCCGTCTTGGCAAGGGTGGTGTCGGGCCGCACGCCGATGGCCAGGATGACCAGGTCCGCAGCGATGCGGGTGCCGTCCGAGAGCTCGACCCCGTGCTCGTCGATCGAGGCCAGGCCAGAACCCAGGCGCAGGTCGATGCCGTGCTTGCGCAGCTCATTGGCGACCGGCAACGCCATCTCCGGGTCCAGCGGCGCCAGGACCTGGTCCTGTGCCTCGACGAGAGTGGTGCGGATTCCCTTGTGCACGAGGTTCTCGGCTGTCTCGACCCCGATGAAGCCGCCGCCGATGACGACGACGTGGTTCGGCTTGTCCTCGACCGCCGCGGCGATGCGGGTGACGTCCTCGACGGTGCGCAGGGTGAGCGCGCGCTCGATGCCGGGCAGCGGCGGCACGATCGGCGAGGCACCCGGGCTGAGGATCAGGTAGTCGTACTCGAGTGCATAGGTCTGGCCCGTCTCGAGGTCACGGACCTCGACCGTGCGATCCGCGCGGTCGATGGCGATGACTTCGCTGCGCACGCGGACGTCGAGGCGGAAGCGGGCATGCAGCGAGGCAGGGGTCTGCAGAAGGAGATCGGCACGGTTGGCGATGACGCCGCCGACGAAATAGGGCAGGCCGCAGTTGGCGTAGGAGACGTACGAACTGCGCTCGAGGACGATGATCTCCGCGTCGGGATCGAGCCTACGGGCCCGGGTTGCTGCGGACATTCCTCCGGCGACTCCGCCGATGATCACGATCTTCTTCATACCCCCCAGGGTATCAGTCGACAGCCGTCGGCGCGGGCGGGTGTCAGTTTCTATGGATCAACTGCGGTTTCTCCCCTAGCGTGCCCCTATGACCTCGCACGCCCTGGATTTCCACAGCCCGCACACCGAGGGCTTCTACCAAGATCCCTACCCCACCTATGCGCTCCTGCGCGACGAGGCGCCGGTCTACGAGATCCCGGAGACGCCCGGCCTGTACTTCGTCACCACCTGGCCCCTCGTGCGACAGGCCCTGATGGATCCGGGCCTGTTCTCCAGCGTCATGCCGCCGAAGCGACGCACCGAGCCGCCGGCCGAGGTCGCGGAGGAGGTCGCCGCGCTGCGCGCCCAGGGCTTCCCGTACATCCCGGCCCTCGGCACGAACGACCCGCCGCAGCACACCCGCTATCGCAAGATGGTCAACCGCTCCTTCACCGTGCGCACCCTGGCCTGGATGGAGCCGCTCGTCGACGAGGTGTCCGACACCCTGGTGAGCGACCTACCCGATGACCAGGTCATCGACATCATGGAGGAACTGACAATTCCGCTGCCCGTCTGGGCGATCATGCGCATCCTCGGCCTGCCCGACAGGCATCGACCGGACCTACGACGCTGGTCGGACTCGGCGAACGCCTCGCTCGGCGGCGTGCTCAGTGCCGAGCGGTGGCTGGAGACCGAGCGCGACTCCCTGGAATTCCAGCAGGTGATGTGCGAGGAGCTAGACCAGCGCCGTGCGCAGCCGACCGGAGACCTGCTGTCTCTGCTGGTCTCCGCGGAAGAAGGCGAGACCCCGCTCACCAACGGCGAGCTCATCTGGCTCGTCCGCGAGCTGGTCGTCGCCGGCAACGAGACAACCATCAGGGCGCTCGCCGACATCATCGTCGACCTCGACGCAGCCAAGGTCGACGAGAACGGCGTGAGCGTGTGGGACAGGCTTCGCGACGACCCCAAGTACCGCGCGCAGGTTGCCGAGGAGGGCATTCGCCTCGCCTCGCCCGTCATGGGACTGTGGCGACGGGTGACGCGCGATGTCGACTTCGGCGGGGTTCACCTGCCGGCCGACTCCACCGTCTTCCTGGCCTTCAGCTCGGCCAATCGCGACTCGGATGTCTTCGAGAACCCCGATGCCTTCGACCCGCTGCGCGAGAACGTCAAGGAGCACCTGGCCTTCGGGCATGGAATTCACGTGTGCGTGGGCGCAGGCCTGGCCCGCATCGAGATCGCATCCGCGCTTCGCGCCATGGGCGAGCAGCTGTCGTCCGTCGAGATCGTCGACCGGGAAGCCCTGCGCTATGGGCCGAGCTACGGCCTGCGCGGCCTCATGGGCCTGCCCGTTCGCGTGCATCGTCGGGACGCTTCGTGAACGCAGGCGACATCGTGTCGTCGCTCATCGCCGCCTGCGAAAGGCGCGACCTCGACGCCGTGTGCGCCCTCGTCACCGACGACATCGAGTACGACAACGTTCCCATCGGCAAGGTGTACGGCCCCGACGGAGTGCGCACGGTGCTCAGTGGCGGCGTCACCGAGGCAGCGTCCGAGATCGAATGGGCCGTGACTCACCAGGTGTCGGATGGCGACATCGTCATGAACGAACGCGTCGACCGCTTCCTCGTCGACGGGACCTGGATCGAGATCCCCATCGCCGCCGTGTTCCGCGTGCGCGACGGCAAGGTCTGCCTGTGGCGCGACTACTTCGACCTCGAGTCGTACCGCAGGCAGCGCTCGCGCTAGGCCGCAGGCTCGAGGAGCCGAGCACCGTGCTTTTGGACCGCTGCGACCAGCGATCGGGCGCGGGACGACAACTTGTAGCCCGTTTCCGGTGCGAGTATCAGGCAACTGCCGTGCTCGGCGGTCGAGCCAGGACGTCCCGCTCACACGGCGTTCGCTAGGGCATGCGATGGGGCTGGATCGCGCCCGCGGGGATCGTGCCCAGGCGACCAGCCTGGTAGTCCTCGAACGCCTCGACCAGTTCGGCCTTGTTCGTCATCACGAACGGGCCGTAGGCCATGACGGGCTCGCGCAGCGGCACTCCGCCGATGAGGAAGACCTCCATGCTCGGCGAGTTCGACTGCTGCTGGTCGTCGGCGCGTAGGAGCACGGACGTGCCCGTGCCATTGCCGGCAGACAGCACGGCCAGCTGGCCCGCCGAGATGGGCCGGAGCTCGGCACCCACGCGCCCGCTTCCCGAGAGCACATAGGCAAGGGCGTTGAAGTCCGTCGGCCAGGGGATCGCCGCCTGCGCGCCGGGAGCGAGGGTCACGTGGGTGATGGCGATCGGCGTGTGCGAGATGCCCGGGCCGCTGTGGCCGTCGACGCTACCGGCGAGCACGCGCACGAGTGCGCCACCGTCCTGGCTGGCGACGAGGGTGAGGTCGTGGCCCTGCAGATCCTGGTACTGCGGGGCGATGCGCTTCTTTGCCCTGGGCAGGTTGATCCACAGTTGCAGGCCGTGGAAGAGGCCGCCGGCCTCGACCAGCTGGGCGGGAGGAGTCTCGATGTGCAGGATGCCGTCGCCTGCGGTCATGTACTGCGTGCCGCCGGGAAGGATGTGACCGCCACCGCCGTTGGAGTCCTGGTGCAGGAACTCGCCGTCGATCAGGTAGGTGAACGTCTCGAAGCCGCGATGCGGATGCCACGGCGTGCCCTTCGGCTCGCCCGCCGCGTACTCGACCTCGCCCATCTGATCCATGTGGATGAAGGGGTCCAGGACCTCCATCGGCACTCCCGCGAAGGCACGGTGCACCGGGAAGCCCTCGCCCTCGAACCCGCGCGGGGCCGTGGTGATGCTCGCGACGGCGCGGGCGCTGGCCGGGTCTGCCGGGCTCAGGCGCGGCAGGGTCAAGGTGTCAGCGGTAACGGCGGGCATGGCGTCCTCCACAGTGCGATGCCGGGATTCAGGCTGGTATTACTTTAACATTCAACTACTTTCCCCGCAACCCACTCCACTTGACCCAGGAGTGGGGTCAACTGGCAGGACACGCCGGGCGAAACAGCCACCGGGGTCCACTTGACCCAGGAGTGGGGTCAAGTGGCTGCGGAGCGGGCGGCCGT
>CAYFLP010000060.1:0-11244 GCA_964344045.1 uncultured Bifidobacteriaceae bacterium | reverse complement strand
GAAGAGCTGGGCCTGTCGGCGGACGGCATGGGCCGGGCCGCCGAAGAGCTGGGCCGGTACGGTGGGACTGACGAAGGAGGAAGCCATGCTCGATGACCTGCGCACGTACCTGCAGATGGCCAGCGGCATTACCGAGGCGACGACGGCAAAGGCTCGCGACGTCATCACGGGGCTGCTCACGACAGGTGCCTCGCTGACCGCCAAGGCCATGCCGAGCACCGATGTCGTAGGCCAGGTCCAAGAGCTCGCCGACGACCTCGTCACCACCAGCCGCAACAACCGCGAATTGCTCGTGGGCCTGATCCGCTCGGAGGTCGATCGTGCCGTCGGGCGAATGGGCTTCGTCCGTGAGGACGAGCTGGCAGCCTTGCGCAAGCACGTCCAGCGCCTCGAGCGCGAACTGGCCGAGCTTGCTGCTTGTTGCGATCCGCAGGCCGAAGACGGCTGCTGTGGCGGCGGCTGTGCGTGCCAGGGGCCGGCGGGCGCGGAGCCTGCACCCGACGTGATCTCGCTCGGTGAGCCTGGCCTGCGCGAGGGCGTGGCCGCCGAGACAGTGATGGCCGACACGGTGGTTGTCGAGGAACTGGTCGTCGACGAGCGGGTCGCCGAGGGACTGAGCGCCGAGGGACTGAGCGCCGAGGGACTGAGCGCCGAGGGACTGAGCGCCGAGAGGCCGAATCCCGATGGGACGACTGTCGGCGAATCCGCTGCAGAGCCGGCACCGGCGAAGAAAAAGAAGAAGATCCTCCTCGAGGGCCAGGAGTCCGCTGATGCATGAAGGTGACGGGAATATCGCTGCGGGCATGGCGCCGGAAGCAGTCGTCGACGTGGAATCTGCCCAGTACATGACCGTGGTCGAAGAAGTGACGTCGATGACGGAGACGATCGAAGAGTTCGTCACGGCCGACGGGGACGTTGTGGATGTCATCGTCGACGAGACGGTCGTCGACGAGGTGATGGTGACCGAGGTCCTCGTTGACGGCGAAGTGGTCGCCGAGGAGATCATCGTCGAAGAGACAGTCGTCCTGGACGAGGTCGTCATGGTCGACGGCGTCATTGTCGAGGAGGAAGTCCTCGTGCTCGACGAGGTACGCGAGGCCTTGACCCTGCCTGTGTGGGAGCCGACGGGCGAACCGCGCGTCGATGCGGCGCTGGACCTGCTCACCATCTTGGACGTCGACGACGTGAGTGGCCATGCGGAGGTCTTCAGCGAGGTCCACGACCAACTGCGCGCGGCACTCACCAACCTCGACGCCGGCTGACCTGATCAGGCCGTGAGCAGGATCCGGCTCGACGCTGAGCTTGTCCGCCGCGGCGAGGCAAGGTCCCGCGACCAGGCCCGCGCTCTCATCGAGGCCGGTGCCGTGCGGGTTAACGGCGGCGTGGCGAGCAAGGCTGCAACGCAGGTCGACAAGTCCGCGGCGATCGTGGTCGACCTCGTCGGAGTGGAAGATGCCCACTACGTCTCGCGCGGCGCGCACAAGCTGCTCGGTGCGCTGAGCTCCTTCGGCGACGTTGATCCGGCGGGCAGGGACTGCCTGGATGCAGGTGCTTCGACGGGCGGCTTCACCCAGGTGCTGCTCGAGCATGGCGCTGCTCGGGTGCTCGCCGTCGATGTCGGCTATGGCCAGCTTGCCTGGAAACTGCGCACCGACGACCGGGTGACCGTGATGGAGCGGACGAACATGCGCACGCTGCACGTCAATGACCTTGCCTGGCGCCCGTCGCTCATCGTCTCTGACCTTTCGTTCATCCCACTCGAACTCGTACTGCCTGCCATGGCCGAAGTGATCGAGCGCCCAGGGGACCTGCTGCTCATGGTCAAGCCCCAGTTCGAGGTGGGCCGCGAACGGGTGGGGGACGGTGTCGTGCGCGATCCCGAGCTGCGCGCTGACGCCGTGCGATCGGTCGCGTTGGCCGCCCAGGCGCTGGGCCTGGCAGTCCGCGGCGTCGCCGCGAGCCCGCTGCCGGGACCCAGCGGCAACGTCGAGTACTTCCTGTGGTTGCGCGCAGGCGGCGTCCCAGGCGACACAATGGAGCCGGGACTCCAGGGCGGTGCCCTGGACGAGGCCATCCGCGAAGCAGTGTCGAAGGGACCCCAGTGAGCGACTACAGCGGCCCGGCTGAGGCAGAGCGTGCCCGTTCGGTGCTGCTCGTCCTCAACCCGAGCAGCGAGCACGCCATCGCGAGTGCGCTGTCGGTCATCGACGACCTGTCGGCCGCGGGCGTCACGGTGAGGCTGGCCTCGGAGGACGCGCCGTCGCTCGGCGCATTGCCGTCAGGGGTAGAGGTCGTCGCATCGGATGAGTCGGCGGCTGACGGCGTGGATGTCGTGGTCGTGCTGGGCGGAGATGGCACGGTGCTGCGGGCCGCGGAGCGTGCGCGGGCATCCGACGCGCCCTTGCTCGGCGTGAACCTCGGGCACGTCGGCTTTCTCGCCGAGGCCGAGTCCGACGACATCCACGCGGTGGTCGACGCCATCGTGCACCAGCGCTGGGTGGTGGAGGAGAGGCTTGCCCTGGCGGTGACGATGGTGCGCGAGGGGGTTGTGCTGCAGCGTTCCTGGGCATTGAACGAAGTCGCGATCGAGAAGCTCGCCCGTCAGCGCATGGTCGACGTAGTCGTCGAAGTCGATGGCCGACCACTGTCGCGCTGGGGGTGCGATGGAGTCGTCTGCGCAACGCCGACGGGGTCGACTGCCTACGCCTTCTCCGCAGGCGGCCCCGTTGTCTGGCCGGAAGTGTCGGCCATGCTGGTGGTGCCCCTCAGTGCGCATGCCCTGTTCGCGCGCCCGCTCGTGGTCGCGCCGACAAGCGTGGTGGCCTTCGAACTGGGCGACAATTCCGAGGCACTCGTGTCCGAGGACGGCCGCCGCACGGTCGAGGTCTCGTCCGGCACCCGTATCGAAGTCCGGCAGGATGCGCGGCCCATTCGATTCGCGCGCATCTCCACTGCACCCTTCACCGACCGGCTCGTGGCCAAGTTCGACCTGCCTGTCGAGGGCTGGCGGGGCAGAAGGCAGGGCTCGGGATGATCGCCGAGTTGCGCATTCGCGGCATAGGCGTGATCGACGAGGCGGTCATTGAATTCGCGCCCGGACTGACGGTGGTCACCGGCGAGACCGGTGCAGGCAAGACCATGGTCCTGACCGGCCTTGCACTGCTGCGCGGCGCGAAGGCCGACGCCGGCGCAGTGCGCGTGGGGGCAGGCCAGGCACAGGCAGATGGCATCTGGCAGCTGGCGCCTGCGGCCCTGGCGGCACTGGCCGGGGTCATCGAGGAGACGGGCATCGAGGTCGATGCGGTCTCGTCCGAGCAGGCAGAGCTGGTGCTCGGTCGCTCGGTAGCAGCCGAGGGGCGCAGTAGGGCCTTCGCAGGCGGCCGCGTAGTGCCCGCTGCCGTCCTCGAGCGCCTGACCGACGCCCTCCTCGCCGTGCACGGACAGTCCGACCAGGTGCGCCTGACGGATGCCAGGCGTCAGCGCGACCTGCTGGATCGGTTCGCTGGTCTGGGGGCGCAGCGCGATGCGTACGCCGCTTCCTTCCAGGATTGGCGGGCTATCTCGGGCGAGCTGGCGGCGCTCACCTCGGCCCGGCAGGAATCCGATCGCGAGGCCGCGCTTCTGCGGCTTGGCCTGGCGGAGATCGACGAAGTCCAGCCCGTTGCCGGAGAGGACGACGACCTCAAGCGGCGGGCATCGGCCCTGGCCAATTCGACCGATCTCGCCGAGCTCCTGGGCCGTGCACATGAACTGGTGAGCGAGTCTGCCGACAGCGCGCTCGTGGCGCTCGGCGGCGCACTGCGCGACCTGGACAGGGCCTCGGCCCTGGACCCGTCGCTGCAGGGAACGCGCGATCTCCTCGCTGCGGCCGCCGAGGCGGTGCAGGCGGCGTCGCTGGAGATCGCGGCTCGGGCCGGGGGAGCCGATGCTGATCCCGGGCTGCTCGAGGAAGTCGAGCTGCGGCGACAGCTTCTGGCCCAGCTCAAGCGGAAGTTCGGGCCGACACTCGACGATGTGCTGGCCTGGCAGTCGCAGGCACAGCGCACGGTGGAGCTCGCCGACACGGCTGACGACAGGCTCGCGGACCTTCAGGCGCGTATCGGCCCCGCCCGGGAGGCCGTCGTTGCCGCTGCGTCCGCCCTGTCGGCTGCTCGTGGCGAAGCGGCCGTACGGCTGGCCGCGCAGATCACCGACGAGTTGCACCAGCTGGCCATGGCTGACGCATACGTGGAGATAGGCGTGGAGCAGGCCGCCGATATCGCCGAGTACACCGCGGACGGCGCGGATACGGTGGCCTTCCAGCTGTGCCCGCATCCCGGCGCACCCCTCAGGCCGGTGGGCCAGGGTGCTTCCGGCGGCGAGCTCTCGCGCGTGATGCTGGCCGTCGAGGTCTGCCTGGCCGATGCGTCACCCGTGCCCACGTTCGTCTTCGACGAGGTCGATGCCGGCATCGGAGGGAAGGTGGCCGTCGAGGTCGGAACCCGCCTGTCACGGCTGGCACAGCAGTCACAGGTGATCGTCGTGACTCACCTGCCACAGGTGGCAGCCTTCGCAGATCGCCATGTAGTGGTCCGCAAGCAGACGGATGGGTCTGTCACGTCGTCAAATGTCGTTGCAGTGCAAGGGGACGAGCGGGTGGCAGAGCTCGTCCGCATGCTCTCCGGGCTCGAGGGCTCGGCGTCAGGGGCCGAGCATGCAGCCGAACTGCTGGCGGCCGCGGAGGCGGTTCGCGGTCGCGCCACGCCGAAGCGAACGCGGCGTCAGAGGTAGCACTCCCGAATCGCTGATAGTCTGGCCCCCCGTGGAGCGGACGCAGACAAAGCACATTTTCGTCACCGGAGGCGTTGCCTCCTCACTGGGCAAGGGACTGACGGCGTCGTCACTCGGCAGCCTGCTCAAGGCCCGCGGCCTACGGGTCACCATGCAGAAGCTGGACCCCTACCTGAACGTCGACCCTGGGACCATGAACCCGTTCCAGCACGGCGAGGTCTTCGTCACCGACGACGGCGCCGAGACCGATCTCGACATCGGGCACTACGAGCGCTTCCTCGACACCGACCTCCACGGATCGGCCAACGTCACCACCGGCCAGGTGTACTCGACCGTGATCGCCAAGGAGCGACGCGGGGAGTACCTCGGCGACACCGTGCAGGTGATCCCGCACATCACCAACGAGATCAAGTCCCGGATCCGCCGCATGGCGAGCCCCGACGTTGACGTGGTGATCACGGAGGTCGGCGGCACGGTCGGCGACATCGAGTCGCTCCCGTTCCTGGAATCCGTGCGCCAGGTGCGCCACGAGGTCGGACGCGACAACGTGTTCTTCGTCCACGTCTCCTTGCTTCCCTACATCGGCCCGTCGGGCGAGCTCAAGACCAAGCCGACCCAGCATTCGGTAGCTGCCCTCCGCAACATCGGCATCCAGCCCGATGCGATCGTGCTGCGCGCCGATCGTGAGGTGCCCGCGAGCATCAAGCGGAAGATCTCGCTGATGTGCGATGTCGACACAGAGGCTGTCGTCGCGGCTGTCGATGCGCCGAGCATCTATGACATCCCCAAGGTGCTCCATCGCGAAGGCCTCGACGCCTACGTCGTGCGCAGGCTGGGCCTGCCCTTCCGGGACGTGGACTGGAGCGCATGGGATGACCTGCTGCGCCGCGTTCACCACCCCGCCCATGAGGTCACGATCGGCCTCGTCGGCAAGTACATCGACCTGCCCGATGCATACCTGTCCGTCACCGAGGCGTTGCGCGCTGGCGGCTTCCACAATGACACCCGGGTGACGATTCGGTGGGTGTCGAGCGATGACTGCGCTACCCATGACGGCGCGGCCCGCAACCTGAGCGACCTTGACGGCATCTGCGTTCCCGGCGGCTTCGGGGTGCGCGGCATCGAGGGCAAGCTGGGCGCGCTCACCTACGCGCGCGAGAACGGCATCCCGACGCTCGGCCTGTGCCTGGGCCTGCAATGCATGGTCATCGAGTATGCGCGGACCGTGTGCGGGCTCGACGGCGCGAACTCGCTGGAGTTCGACGAGACCACGCCGTACCCGGTGGTCGCGACGATGGCCGACCAGCGTGATGTCGTGTCCGGAGATCGCGACATGGGCGGAACGATGCGCCTGGGCCTTTACCCGGCCAAGCTCGCCGAGGGTTCGCAGGTCGCGCGCGTCTACGGAGCGCCATATGTCGACGAGCGCCATCGTCATCGCTACGAGGTTGCCAACGCGTTCCGCCCTCAGTTGGAAGAGGCGGGGCTGCGGTTCTCCGGCACCTCGCCCGATGGCCGCCTCGTGGAGTTCGTCGAACTGCCGGCCGATGTGCATCCGTACTACGTCGCCACCCAGGCGCACCCGGAGTTCCGCTCGCGTCCGACCCGGGCCCATCCCTTGTTCGCCGGGCTCGTCGAAGCTGCACTGCAGCGCGCGGAGGCACAGCGCGAGGCGCTCGCACAGGGATGACCGTCAGCCAGGGCGAGGATGCCTCCGAGCGCTGGGACGGCCCGGTCGGGGACACACCCGGCGACCTAGGCTTCACGGACCGCCAGGTGCGGTTCGCGGGGCGCATCTGGTCCGTCGCGACGGACGTCGTGCACTTCGCGTCCGGCGATGCCGCGCGTGATGTCCTGCTGCATCCGGGGGCGGTCGCTGTCATGGCACTGGACGACGAGGAACGCGTCCTTCTCATCCGCCAGTACCGGCATCCGGTGGGCGCCTGGCTGTTCGAGCCGCCAGCGGGGCTGCTCGATGCGCCGGGGGAGCACCCGTGGCATACCGCCCAGCGCGAGCTGGCGGAAGAGGCGGGCTACCAGGCGCGCTCATGGCACGCATTGCTCGACACCTACCTGACCCCCGGCGGCTCCTCCGAGGCCATTCGCATCTACCTCGCCCGGGACGTCCATCCGCTCGAAGGCGGGCGCATCCACACGGGGGAGGCAGAGGAGGCGCACCTGCCCCGGGTATGGGTTCGCCTCGATGAGGCCGTCGAGCTCGTGCTGGGCGGCCGGATCGGCAGCCCGACTGCCGTGCTCGGCATCCTGGCCCTCCAGGCCGCCAGGGCCCGGGGCTGGCAGGACCTGCGCGACGCCGAGACGCCATGGCCTGCGCGCGATGCGTTGATCGCCTCCTCGCGGCTTCCTTCCGACTTAAGGTAGGCAGGTCCGCCGGCCGGCGGTCAGCACTGCTCATATCGGCTGCGCAGCAGTCCGAGATCGGGAGGTCGCAAGCCATGAAGGTCGGCGTGCCCAAGGAGATCAAGACCCACGAGTACCGCGTTGCCATCACCCCTGCCGGCGTGATGGAACTCGTCCGCCACGGCCATGAGGTCGCGGTGGAGCAGGGCGCTGGAGTGGGCTCGTCCATCCCCGATGCGGACTTCGCCGCCGCGGGCGCCCGCATCCTGGCCGGTCCGGACGACGTCTGGGCCTGGGCCGACATGATCTTGAAGGTGAAGGAGCCGATAGCGGCCGAGTACCACCGCATGCGCGAGGGACAGCTGCTCTTCACCTACCTGCACCTGGCAGCCGACCAGGCGCTCACGGACGAGCTGGTACAGCGCAAGGTCACGGCGATCGCCTACGAGACCGTCGAACTCCCCGACAGGTCGCTGCCGCTGCTCGCGCCCATGTCAGAGGTCGCCGGCCGCCTTGCCCCGCAGGTGGGCGCCCAGGCGCTGATGCGAGCCAACGGCGGCCGAGGGGTGCTGCTGGGAGGAGTGTCGGGCGTGCACGCCGCCAAGGTCGTCGTGATCGGCGCCGGCGTGGCCGGCATGAATGCGGCTGCCATCGCACTGGGAATGCAGGCCGAGGTGCAACTGCTCGACACCAGCATCACCCGGCTGCGCCAGGTGGACGCCATCTACCAGGGGCACATGCAGACGATCGCGTCGAATTCCTTCGAGGTCGAACGGGCGGTGCTCGACGCCGACCTGGTGATCGGTGCCGTCCTCGTTCATGGTGCGAAGGCGCCGAAGCTGGTGAGCAACGAGCTCGTCTCGCGCATGAAGCCCGGCTCCGTCCTCGTCGACATCGCGATCGACCAGGGAGGCTGCTTCGAGGACTCTCGTCCGACCACCCATGCCGACCCGACCTACGAGGTGCATGACTCGGTGTTCTACTGCGTGGCCAACATGCCCGGGGCCGTGCCGCACACGTCGACGTACGCCCTGACCAATGTCACGCTGCCCTATGCCGTGGCACTGGCAGACAAGGGCTGGCGGCAGGCATTGAGCGACGACCGCGCTCTCGCGCTAGGGCTCAACGTGCAAGGCGGACGCCTCACCTATGCTGCAGTTGCAGATGCCTTCGGCATGCCGCACACGCCCGTCGACGAGGTACTTGCCCAGCTCGCATGACCAGCATCGCAAGCGTCGCCTCCGGCTACCTCGCCCATGTGGCGATCGAACGGGGGCTCTCGGCACACACCGTTGCCGCTTACCGCCGTGACCTCGAGCGGTACGCGGACTGGTGCAACGCCCACGCGATCACGTCGATCGAAGGCATCACCGAGTCAGACGTCACCGACTTCGCAGCGAGCCTGCGCCAGCCGCAGGGGGAGCGCGCTGCCCTGGCGCCGGCGAGCGCCGCGCGCACGGTGGTGTCGGTGCGTGCCTTCCATGCCTTCGCCGAGGCCGAGGGCATCACGCCCACCAGCCCTGCGCGCGACGTGCATCCCCCAGCCGTTCCCAAGCGGCTGCCCAAGGCACTGCGCTACGACCAGGTCGAGAGCATCATCGAGGCTTCCGGCGACCTGGAGACGGCCGTAGGTCTGCGGGACAGGGCACTGGTCGAAGTTCTCTACGGAACCGGGACGCGGATCTCCGAGGCGGTGGGGCTCGATGTCGACGACATCAGCCTCGCCGAGCGGACGATCATCGTGACGGGCAAGGGCAGCAAGCAGCGCATGCTTCCCCTGGGCGGCGCGGCAGCCAGCGCCCTGGATGCCTACCTCGTACGGGGACGCCCCGCGCTGGCCCCATTCGGCCGCGGCACGCCGCGCGTGTTCCTGAACAGCCGGGGGAACCCGTTGTCCCGGCAGAGCGCCTATCGGGTGCTGGCTGCAGCTGCCAGCAGGGCCGGTCTCGACGGGCATGTGGGCCCGCACTCCCTGCGCCACAGCTTCGCCACCCACCTCCTGCAGAACGGGGCGGACGTCCGAGTGGTGCAGGAGCTCCTCGGCCATGCCTCGGTCACGACCACCCAGATCTACACGCTCGTGACGCCGGACATGCTCCATGAGGTCTACGCCAGCAGCCATCCGCGTGCCCGGTAGCGGCGGTGCGCCGCCGTCCGCGGGTCTGGGCCGGGTAGGCTCAATCGACCGCCGTGAGGGAGGCCGATGAGGGAGGCCAGCATGGAGCACGAGGGCAGCCAGCCCGACCAGCAGGTTCTCATCGAGATGCCCGAGCCGATCGCTCCGGCCGTGGCGGTACCTGGCTCGGCCGGCGAGTCCGCCGAGCGGCAAGAGCCCGCCGAGCCGTCCGGGCCGGTGATCCCCGAGCCGCCCGTCCTGACCGCGCATGGGCCCGCCCGAGTGATCTCGATGGTCAACCAGAAGGGCGGGGTTGGCAAGACCACTTCGACGGTGAGCCTGGGCGCTGCCCTGGCCGGATACGGCCGCAGGGTCCTGCTCGTCGACTTCGATCCCCAGGGTGCGCTGTCCGTCGCACTCGGCATCCGTCCCGAAGAGGACGACCTCACTGTCTACAACCTGCTGACCGAGCCCGATGCCCATATCGGCGACGTCATCTTGTCGACCGACATCATCGACCTCGACCTGCTGCCGTGCGACATCACGCTCGCGGCCGCCGAGATGCAGCTGGTCAGCGAAGTCGGGCGCGAGCACGCGCTCATGCGCGCTCTCGCCCCCGTGATCGCGGAGTACGACATCATCCTCATCGACTGCCAGCCCTCGCTGGGACTCCTGACCGTGAACGCGCTCACGGCAAGTGACGGGGTCATCATCCCGATGGAATGCGAGTTCTTCGCCCTGCGCGGCGTCGCCTTGCTGCAGGACTCGCTGGAGAAGGTGCGCACCCGGCTCAATCCCAAGCTGCAGGTCATCGGAGTGCTGCCGACCATGTACGACTCGCGCACCCTGCACAGTCGCGAGGTGCTCGAGCGCGTGCAGCAGGCCTTTGGCGACAAGGTCTTCCAGACCAAGGTCTCGCGCACCATCAAGTTCCCCGACGCTGCCGTAGCCGGCCAGCCGATCACGGAGTACGCGCCCGACAGCGCAGGTGCGCTTGCGTACCAGCAGCTCGCACGGGAGGTCCTCGCCAGGTGAGCGTGCCCACCCAGGCGCAGGCAGACACCGAGGAGCAGGTATCCGGCTTCTCCGTTCGGGTCGGAGGCTTTGAGGGCCCGTTCGACCTGCTGCTCCAGCTGATCTCCAAGCACAAGCTCGAGGTGACCGAGCTTGCCCTGCACCAGGTCACCGACGAGTTCATCGCCTACATCCGCGCCCAGGGTTCGGACTGGGATCTCGACGAGGCCAGCGGGTTTCTCGTGGTCGCAGCGACCCTCCTCGACCTGAAGGCAGCTCGACTGCTTCCCCAGGGCGAGGTCGAGGACGAGGAGGACCTCGCGCTGCTCGAGGCCCGCGACCTGCTCTTCGCCCGCCTGCTCCAGTACCGCGCCTACAAGGAAGTATCTGCGCTTTTCGCGGAGCGCATGGCGGGAGCGAGCCGCAGGTTCCCTCGCGCTGTCGGCATGGAGCCGCACTTCGCGGCACTCCTGCCGGACGTGCTCATCGGCCTCGGCCCGGATGCCTTCGCGGCCATGGCGGCCAAGGCCCTGGAACCGAAGGTCGCGCCCGAGGTCTCCATCTCGCATATCCACGTGCAACGGGTCAGCGTCCGCGAGCAGGCCGCCATCATCGTCGACCGACTGCGTCGCCAGCGCACGAGCACCTTCCGCGCCCTGATCCATGACTGCGACACGACCCTGCTCGTCGTGGGACGTTTCCTGGCCCTGCTCGAGCTGTACCGAGAGCAGGTTGTCGTCTTCGAGCAGCTGACGCCGCTCGGAGACCTCACGGTCCGCTGGACGGGAGCCGATGACGGCGACATCGCCGTTACCGACGAATTCGACGTCGAGCGCGACATCGACAGGCCCGGTGCGCTGCCGTCAGATGAGGCAGAGGCAGAGGCAGAGGCAGAGGGCGAGTCGCTGGTCTCGGGCGGCGACGACAGCGAGAGCAACGAGAGCAACGAGAGCACAGGGCAGGGAGAGGTCGATGAGTGACGA
>CAYFLP010000059.1:0-11249 GCA_964344045.1 uncultured Bifidobacteriaceae bacterium | reverse complement strand
ACGAGGCTGAAGTTCGTGGGGACGGGCATCGGCTCGAGCGGCATCCACGCCGATGCGGACGGGCACGTGCTCGACGAGCGGGGCGACGTGATCCCCGGCCTGTTCGCCATCGGCTCGGTCGCCGCCCTGACGACCATGGGCAGCGGCTACAACAGCGGCTTCGCACTGGGCCGCGGACTGACCATCGCGTGGCTCGTCGCAGCCGAGCTCGTCCCGGGCGACTAGCCGCCGAGCGAGCGCAGGGCCGCGCGCACGACCGGGCGGCGGCCCGCGCGCGCGAGCGTGGTCTCGCCGCGCGCCAGGCGCACGAACGACTTCCAGCCGATCGACGTGTGCGCGAGCGCACGGTAGAAGGCTCCCGGATGGCGCTCGTAGGCGCGCAGGGCGCGTGCGCCGACGGCCATCTCACTGCCCATCGTCGACTCCACGTGCACGGCGTAGGCATCGGCAGCCGTGTCGTCGCCGTTAGCCAGGTCGGCTGCCGCCGCACCCGCCAGCGCCCCCGACCGCAGTGCGTACGAGATCCCCTCGCGAGTCCATGGCTCGAGCAGCCCGCCGGCATCGCCGGCGAGGAGCACGCGGCCTCGGGCCAGGGGCGAGCCCTGTGCGCGGCACCGGGTGAGGTGCCCGCCTTCGTGCGCGACCTCGAGGCCCGCCAGGCCCAGGCGAGCGACCAGGGCGTCGACGTAGGCCCGCTGCTCGGCCGAGCGCCCCTTGCTCGCGATAGCCCCGACTGTCAGCCGGTCACCCTTCGGGAAGACCCACGCGTATGCGCCCGGCACCCGTCCGAAGTCCAGGAGCACGCGATCGTGCCATGCCTGTGCGAGGCCGTCGGGCGCCCAGAGCTCGCGCTCCATGCCGAGGTCGACCTGCGAGAACCGCGCACCCACGTGCCGTGCAGTGCGACCGGCGCTTCCGTCCGCCCCGACCACGGCAGCAGCGGTGATCTCGCCCGCAGACGTGGAGACGGCGACCGCGCCGTCGATCTCGCGCAGCCCGGTGACCGTGGTGCCTTCGACGACCCGCGCGCCCTGGGCACGCGCATGGAGGGCGAGAGCCTCGTCGAGCTCGGATCTCATCACCATGGGGAACGCCACTCCCCCGGCGTCACGGGTCACCTCGGCGCCGAGGTCGTAGGTGAGGCTGATGCGCCGGGCCGAAGACCGCACGGGCGGCGTGAAGCCCGGCGGCAGCGCACCGAGCGACAGTCCGATCAACCCGCCGCCGCAGAGCTTGTACCGCGGGAGCCTCTCGCGCTCGAGCACCATGACCGAGGCACCTCGGCCCAGGGCCGCGATGGCGGCCGATGCTCCCGCCGGCCCTGCCCCGATGACGACGACATCTGCATCGCACGTGGGCATGCGGCCACTCTAGGCGGCCTGCTCGCCTATCCTGGCCGCATGCAGATCGTCCGCCGGGCCGCCATCGCGGCCGCCATCGCAGCTGTCACCGTCGCACTCCTGCCCCTCGCCGCGAGCCCGGCATCGGCCAAGGCGACTCCCCCGCTCATCGTGCGCGACCTCCCGGCCCAGGTGCGGCTCGTGCCCGGCGAGAAGGTCCGGATCGTGCTGTCGACCAATGTGACCACCGGCTACTCGTGGCATGCCACGGGCGGGTGCTGCACCAAGGACGACAAGAACGTGGCCAAGGTCTCCGCAGGCACCTATCACGCGCCGGCAAGCACCAATGGCATGGTCGGCGTGCCCGGAACGACCTCGTGGACTGTCACCGCGCTGCGCCCCGGAACCACTGACGTCACCATCGTCAGCCGCCCGCCCGGGCAGGACTCCACGATGGACGACACCGAGGTCGGCACCTTGCACGTGATCGTCGCGAAGAACGCGCAGTAGCAGCGGCTCCTTCGTGGCTGCGACAGATCTCGACAAGGCACGCGAAGCGCTCGAGGCGGGGAAGGCAGCTGCCGCCCTGCGCCATGCGTGGTCGGCAGCCCGACCGGCTGTCATGCAGCAGGACCCCGTCCGCCTCGAGGCCGTTGCCGCGCTCGCACGCGATATCGCGGCGCAGACGGACGGCACCACGCGCGCCGATGCCGAGCAGCTGAACGCCTACTGCACAGCCTGCATCCTCGAGCCAGCGGACCAAGGCCCCCCGTGGTCGCTTCGACGGCTGTTCGGCAAGGGCGCGCCCAAGCGCAAGAAGTGCCCGGACTGTGCCGAGCTCATCGCACCCGACGCCCGCGTCTGCAGGTTCTGCGGATACCGCTACCCCGTCAGCTGACGGGCCCTTCCAGCTTCCCGAAGTCCAAGGTGCCGCCCGGCGCAACCGGCTCGCTGGCGGCTTCGACGAGTGCCCCGAAGTCATCGAGCCAGATGCGTGCCGCGACCGAGACGGCAGTCGCATCGCGCACGTGGCCGCCGGACTGCCGGTCTTCTGCGAGTGCGTGCAGGTGCAGGCCCGGGATCACCGGGCCCGTCGCATGCTCGGGAAAGCGAAAGCCCACGAGAGTGCCGTGCCAGGACTCGAACGGGAAGCGGATCTCGCTGTCGATCACCTCGCACAGGGTCTCCCCCACCCGGTCGGGGTGCGCGATCGTGCGCACCAGGACATCGCGGAAGGCTCCGTCGATGCGAACGGCGGCCACCACCGCGCCGGGATTCTCATGCGAGTCGGCGATGAACGCCTCGATGGCATCCGAGATGGCTTCCATGTCGGATCCCGCGGCGATCACCAGCTCATGGACGATTCCGCCGTGCGCTGCCACGCCGAACGCCACCTCGCCGTCCCCATCGACGATCACGGGGACCCCGTCGACCGGCACGCGCCAGGTGGTGCCGTCGATGCTCACGACCTCGCCGTCCAGGCCTGCCATGACTCCCAGGCCCAGCTGGCTCGTGCCGAACTCCTCGTCGACTGACGTACCGCCGGTGAAGTCTCCGCCGAAGAGGCGCTGTGCTGATCTCGTCTGCAGCACGGTTCCATGCGTGGCCATGGGGCAAGGCTAGGCGAGGCCACTGCTCGCGGACCTAGCATTGCCCCATGCGCATGCGAGTCGACGTGCTGCCTACGGGCAGGAACACTGCGACCATCGTCCTCACGCAGGAGCAGGTCGATGCGATCCGGGGATCGAGCGGCCGCGGCCGCGTGCCCCTGGCCATCGCATTCGACGACCGGCTATTCCGCACGAGCATCTCGGTCTACCGGGGCGAGTGGATGATGGTCGTGAACAAGGAGATGCGCGACGGAGGGCTCGTCCCGGGGCACTCGTTCGACGTCGACATCTCGCTCGACGCTGCTGAGCGCACAGTCGATGTGCCTGACGACCTCGCTGCGGCACTGGAGCGCGCAGGTGTCCGCCCCGCGTTCGATGCGCTGTCCTTCACGAGGCGCAAGGAGCAGGTGCGCACGATCGAGGAAGCCAAGCGGCCCGAGACTCGCCAGCGCCGCATCGACGCGGCCGTCAGCGAGCTGGGCGGCCGCTAGCGCAGCGCCGGGGCCGGCGGCCGTGCGATCGCCACGATCACGAGCGCGGCCAGTGCCGCAAGCGACATCGACGCCCCCACGGCCCAGGTGACCCCGAAGAAGTGGGCGACCGTCGGCGCCACGAGGGCGCCCAGCACGAACTGCGCAGCGCCGAGGAAGGCAGACGCCGTGCCTGCGGCGTCCGGGTGGTCGTGCATGGCGAGGGCCTGGGCATTCGCGATCATGCCGCCGTACGAGCCGAACGAGATGAGGGCGCATGCGATCACCAGGGCCAGGGGGGCATGGACGAGGATCGCAACCGTCAGCGCTGCCGCGCCGAGCGCAATGATGACGAGGCCGCGCAGGAGAGCACGGCGAGGCCCGATGCGCATGACCGCACGCGAGTTGATCCAGGCGCTCACGAGGAACGCGAGGGATGTCGAGCCGACGATGATCGAATAGCCCGTCGGGCCGATGCCGTACTCCTGGGCGAACATGAAGGAGCTCGAGGTGAGCCACGAGAAGGCGATCACGCCGATGATGCCCGTGACGCTCACGTAGGCCCAGAAGTACGGGTCGCGGAAGAGCCTCCCGCGTGCAGCGCGCAGCCCCTCGGCGTGCGTTGCATGGCGCGCCGCACGCGGCAAGGTCTCCGGGAACCAGCGCAAGGCCATGGTGAACGCGATGGCGCCCATCAGCGCGAGCACTCCGAAGACCCACTGCCAGCTCATGACGTGCAGGGCAATAGCGCCGAGGAGCGGCGCGATCACGGGCGCCAGTGCCGCGACGATGAGCAGGCGCGACAGCGCCTGGGCAGATGCCTTGCCCGAAGTCCGGTCACGGATCGACGCGCGTGCGAGCACGACCCCGGAAGCACCCGCGAAGCCCTGCAGGAAGCGCAGCACGATGAGCAATGGCAGGCTTCCAGCGAGACCGCACAGGATGCTGAGCACCACGAAGGCAGCCGTGCCGACGAGGGCCGGGCCCCTGCGCCCCAGCCGGTCGCTGATGGTCCCGATCACCAGCTGGCCGACCGCGATGCCGATCAAGGTGGCCGACACGGTCGCCTCGACGCTGGCGGGCGTGGAGCCGAAGTAGGCCGTGATCTCCGGCAGCGCCGGCACGTAGATGTTGGTCGACAGCGGGGTGATCATCGTGAGGGCACCCAGCACGAGATAGGCGGGCGCGCTGATCGGCCCCCTCACCCGGGTCCGGCCGGTCATCAGGTCTGGCCCGTCATGAGTTCTGGCCCGTCATGAGGCTGTCGCCGGCTCGGCCGAGCGAGGTGCGCGCGTGAGGAGGGCTGCGACGGCCAGGGCGCCGACGCCCGCGATGGCCATGCCCGCACCCATGGCCCACGTCGAGCCGAAGGCAAGGGTGGCCGCCGGCGGGATGAGCGCACCGCCGACGAACTGCATCATGCCCAGCAGGGCGGCGACCGCGCCGGCGACCGCCCCGTGCGGCGTGAGCGCCAGCGCCTGGGCGTTCGCCCCCATGCCGCCGTAGGTGCCCATGGCGAGCACCCCGCATGCGACGACCCACCACACGGGCAGGTGGAGGAGGCCGGTCACGAGCACCCCGATGCAGAAGACGGCGACGAGCACCAGGCCGCGGATCAGGGCGGGCCGGATGCCGATGACGCGCACGACCCTGGTGTTTGCCAGGGCGCCGAGGACGAAGGCGACCGACGCCACCGCGACGATGGTCGCGAAGACCGGAGCGCTCATCTGGTACTCGATGTCGAAGTAGAACGGCCCGGATGCCATCCAGCTGAAGGTGACCCCGCCCAGCAGGCCGATGACCAGCATCGATGCGACGACGTCACGATCGCGCAGCAGCCGGCCCATCGTGCGCAGCTGGCTGCCGACCCCGGTGCTGGTGCGCCGATCGTGCGGGAGGGTCTCGGGGAACCATGCGATGGCTGCGATCAGGCTGCCCGCGGCCGTCACGGCCAGCATGGCGAACAGCGATCGCCAGTCCGCGAAACGGAGCAGCTGACCGCCGATGATCGGGCCGACGACTGGTGCGATGCCCGTGACCATCAGCAGCCGCGACAGGGCAACGGCCGCGGCCGTGCCCGCCGACAGGTCGCGCACGGCCGCGCGGGCGACGACGATGCCGGCTGCGCCGGCCAGGCCTTGCAGGAAGCGCAGCCCGAGGAGCACGGGCAGGTTGGGGGCGACCGCGCACAGCGCGCTCGCGACGAGGTAGGCAGCCGTGCCCGCGATGATGGGGCCGCGCCGGCCGAAGCGATCGCTGATGGGGCCGATGAACAGCTGGCCGACGGCGAGCCCGGCCAGGCAGGTCGTGATGGTGACCTGTGCCGCCGCCGTCGACACGTCGAGCGAGCGGGCCAGGTCGGGCAGCCCCGGGACGTACAAGCTGGTGGCCAGCGGACCCAGCATGATGAGCAGCCCGAGCACTGCGTACAGCCGCGGGCTCAGGCGCGCAGGGGCCTTCCTAGCCATCGATCTCCGCGATCCGGGCTGCGACCATGTCACGCAGCAGCGCCTTGTCGACCTTCCAGCCGACCGGCACCTTGATCGTCTTCTTGTTGACCTCGTAGTCCACAAGGCGCGGACGGAACTCGTCGATGACGTGCGCACTGAGCGGAGCCATGAGCACGTGGGCTGTGTGCACGGAGACGCCGAAGACGTACTGGTCGCCGATCTTGACCATCGGGTGGTTCCACGCGATCACGCACTCAGCCTTCGTGTACCGGGAGGTGATGGCCGACAGGATCGCCCGCACGGTTGCCTGCTTGTCGGCATCGAACTGGGCCAGGTATTCGTCGACTGTGTCGAACCGGCGCGAGGTGGTCGAGCCCCGCGAGTAGAGCACCAGGGCATTGGCGTGCGCGCGGCTGAAGCCGTGGTTCTCGCGCAGGTAGGCGATCTGCTCGTCGTACTTGCGGTCCTTGATCTCGTCCATGACGCCGAACCAGTAGGACATCGGCTGCCCGTGCTTGCGCTCGATCGCCGGGAAGTAGGACGAGCGATCGGGGTTAGTCGACACCCGCGTCCCCCTCGAGCAGGCGCTGGTCGAGGCTCCTGAAGGCGTACGCGGCATCGCCGGGAGCGCGCACCAGCACCCAGATCAGGTCGAAGCGCTTTCCCGGCCAGTCGTCCGGGATCTCAGCGGCATTGCTCACCGGGAAGCCGCGGACGAGGGTCGACAACGTTCCGTGATGCCACACGACAAGGGTGGCGCTCGGGTCGCTCAGGATGCTCTCGCGCAGGGCGTCCTCGTTGCCGTGCTCATGGGAGTCGTCGATCACCACCCGGATTCGGCGGGCCAGCGGGTCGGCGGTGTCGTACTCGCGACGGCTCTTGGCCTCGTGCGACGGCCGCGTGGCGATGATGCGCTCGGGCACCACGACATCGGGATAGGCCGGCACCGGCGCATGGGCGAAGAGGCCCGCCAGCGCACCCGCACGGGTCCAGCCCCGCACCGAGAGCGAATGGGCGTCCTGCTCGCCATGATGGTTGATGCCATGGGGAACCCCATGGTCACTGGGCTTCTCGCCATGGCGGACGAACATGACCGTCAGCGGGGCACGGCTGAGGTCCGCACCGCCCTCGCCGTTGGCCTGGCCCATCCCACGAACCTATCAATTCCCGTACGCCATGCCGCAGCGCAGCAGGCCAGCCGCTAGCCTCAGGCAACCAATCGAGAGGACGTCACATGCAGCTTGAAGGTCGGGTGGCCGCCATCACCGGCGGCACGCAGGGAATCGGCTACGGCATCGCCGAGGCCTTCCTGCGAGAAGGGGCCACCGTTGCGCTCATGGGCCGCAGCGAGGCCAATGGCGCGGCAGCCCTGGAGCGCCTCGACGCGGGCGACCGCGCAACCTATTTCGCAGGCGATGTCATGTCGCAGGAGAGCATTGAGGCCTTCATCGACGACGCTGCAGCGCGACATGGCAGGCTCGACATCCTCGTCAACAATGCCGGCGGTGCCGAGGGCCTCGGCGCACGCCTCGACAGCCTGAGCAACGACGTGTGGTTCGGCACGATGGACTGGAACCTCACCTCCACCTTCTACGGCATGCGCCGCGCCCTGCAGCACATGCTCCCCCAGAAGTACGGGCGCATCATCAACATCTCGTCCGTCGAGGGCAAGCACGGCAAGGCCATCGTCACCCCGTATGTCGTCGCCAAGCACGCGGTCAACGGCCTCACGAAGGCCGTGGCCAAGGAGTACGGCACGGATGGCATCACGGTGAACGCCATCTGCCCTGGCCTGATCGTGACCGAGATCGTCAAGCGGACCGGCCCCGAGACCGCTGCGGGAATGGGCCTGACGCTCGACGGGCTCATCGAGCTGTTCTCCGCCGAGGCGGCGATCAAGCGGCCCAATACCGTCGAGGAAGTCGCGGCCGTAGCAGTGCTGCTCGCCTCGGAGGTCGCCGGCGGCATCACCGGCGCCATGTACAGCGTCGACGGCGGAACCGCCGCCTACTAGTCGCCCTGCAGCTCACTCGCCGGCCGGCGTCATCTCCGCGATGACGTCGGCCGGGATGCTGTCGGCAGACAGGTACTGCGGGCACAGGAAGTACAGCGCCGCGGCCCGGGTGCGCAGGAAGCTGTCGATGACATCGGCCGGGTACTGGCCCGAGTCCTCGAGTTCCTGGCGCTGCGCATCCCAGGTCTGGCCCTGCGCCCACGGCCCGTCGCACGCCTTCTGGCCGCCGGCGATCAGCTCGTCCTCGGTGCCCTGCACCGTGCCCAGCGAGACGACATACGCGACATAGGCTTCCGGATCCGTCGCCGGAGCGGCCGTCGTGGTGGCCGATGGCTCCGCGGACGTCGTCGACTCAGCTGCCGAGCAGCCGGCCAGCGCCAGCGCAGCACCTGCGACGACGGC
This sequence comes from uncultured Bifidobacteriaceae bacterium, assembly GCA_964344045.1. GTDB lineage: Bacteria > Actinomycetota > Actinomycetes > S36-B12 > S36-B12 > UBA10649. The sequence continues at coordinate 2,963 of CAYFLP010000059.1, read as the reverse complement.
CGTCCAGCCCAGCCTTCGGGCGTGCACTCGGATCATGGCGTTCCCCCTTGCCCTGTCGTCATGCGCTGGCTACCCATGTGCTGGGTACCCATGCGCTGGCTACCCATGCGCTCGGTACCCATGCGCCCGGCTCGCACGCGACCGGAGCTCATTGGCCTGCGCCGCTGGCAACGATATAGATGGACAGGGCGGCGAAGGAGAGAATCACCGCCGCGAATGCGATGGCGAAGGCGATGTACCGCCGTGGGTGTCGCTCGTCGTGATCCTTGCTCACTCCCCCAGGCTAGCCCTGCGGACGTCGGTACCCTTCGCACGTGGGCTCGGACGTGCGTCGCCATCGGGTGACGGAGTCCGAGGTCTCGATAGCCCTCGGCGCCGTCCTGCTCGCCTTCTTCCTAGATGGCTTCGTGCGCGATTCCGCGCCGGCGATGGCAGTCGCCCTGGTGGCCGTCGGAGTGCTCATCGCCATCGGCCTGTACCGCATCAACGATCCCTCGCCTATCGCCGCGATTCGCGTTCGCGATATCGCGCTCGTGCTCGCCGGAACGCTGCTGGTGGGCGCCTGCGTGCGGGTCCTGGGGATGCCGTCGGAACTCGCTGCGGCATTGGTGGGGCTGCTCGCGGGGGCACTGCCCTTCCTGACCACCCGCATCAGTGCCGGCACCGCCGGAGCCCTGTACGTCGGCGCGTTCGCGGGCATGACCTCGCCGGTGGTTCTGCTCGGGCCGCAGTGGCTCATCGTCTCGGGCCTGCTGACCGGGATCTGGTGGTCGATCGCACGCGATGCCTGGGCGGGCATCGGTGGACGCATGGGCACAGTGGCCTTCGCCGGCGTGGCCATGACGTCACTTCTCGCGTGGGCCTTCGGCATGCATGCCGAGCCACTGCACAGGCCTGCCTACGCCTGGCACGAGATGCTCGCCATCATCGTCGCCTGCATCGCCTCGGCAGTGCTGACGCACGCACTGGCCTATCGATGGAAGCTGGGGCCCGTGCTCGGATCGGCCGCGCCCGTGGCCGCAGTCGTCGTGCTCACCTGGCCGCTGCGCAGCACCCTCGGCGTGCACGTGGTGCCTGTCGAGGCGCTCTCGGCCGCGTGGCTGGGCGCCAGCTTCGTCGGGATGACTGCACCTGCCCGCCTGAACGGACGTCGCTGGATGCTCCCCCTCATGGCGCTCGCGTTCGCCTACCTGCTCCTGGCCTTCCAGGCACGCCTGGCCGGGATGGGCGGCGATCTCGGCGCCACGGCAGCCACCGCGGTGATTGCCGTGATCGGGGCTGCGTCGCTCCTCGCGCCTAGGAGATGATGGCGAAGGAACCGTCCTCCTGCACTCCGAGGAGGTACACCGGGGCGTTGACCCGGCTCCCCGTGCGGGGGTCGATCGTGGTCTTGCCGGTCGCACCGCGGTGCTTCTTGGTGGCACGCAGCGCGGCGAGCAGGGGCCCGGGCTTCGTGGCCTTCGAGGTGATCATCGTGTCGAAGAGAAGGTTCGCGGAGTCGTACGTGAAGATGCCCCACACGCCCGGGGCTGCGCCGAACTCCTGGGCGAATGCCGAGGAGTACGCGGCAGCTCGCTTGCCCGGGAGCCGCGACGACTCCGGCACGCCGCTGAACACCGGCAGCCGGGCCGCATCGAGACCCGCCTGCGTCACGAACGACGGATCGACATTGCCCATGCCGAAGACCGAGGGCCGCGGGACCTTGGCGTTGGCCTTCGCGAGCCTGCGCGCGATGGTCGCGCCCTCGGGGTAGTAGGTGCTCACGTACACCGCATCGGGATCCCACGCCAGCGCGTGGTCGACCACGCCCGAATAGCTCGACAGGCCCTCGGCAACGCCGAACTGCCGGACCTTCACGCCCGCCGCCCGCAGTTGGGCAGCCAGCCGGTCGGCCATGCCCTGGGTGTAGGTCGACGGATCGACGAGCATGGTCACCTTCTTGGCCCCGAGGGCCGTGAAGTGCGCGAACTCCACGGGCGCGATCTGGCTGTTCTTGGGCTGCACGGTGACGCCCATGCCGTTGGTCTCATCGGTGGACGTCATCTGCACGGCCACGATGCCCGCCTTGGCATAGGCCGGGAGGTTGATGACGCCCACGGAGGAGTTGTAGGGGCCGATCACTGCCATGGCCCCGGCCTTCTTCGCCGCGTCCACGCTGACCAGGGCGAGCTTGGGATCGGCCTGGTCGTCGATGGGCACGATGCGGATCCGGCGCCCATCGATGCCGCCCTTCGCATTGCGCTGCCGCACGGCAAGCCGGACCCCGCGGAGCATGTCGATGCCGTTGTTGGCCTGCGGCCCGCTCAGCGGAGCCTCGACGGCGATCACGATCGGCTCGGGCTTCGCAGAGGCCGGCGGGGCCTGCGACAGCAGCCAAGGTGCCGCGCAGGCCGCCACGAGGGCGCCCACGACTACCGTGCGCAGGAATGCGGATCGCGCCTGCGTGGCGCGCCCGCCGTGCTCAGGTGCCTCGTTGCCGGTGCCCTCGCTGCCCACGATGCGCTACCCGCCGACCAAGGCGCTGACGCCCGCGCGCAGGAGGTCCATCCCAGTGGCCGCCTGCGACTGTGCCTCGGCCAGGTCTCCGGCGACGGGCACGACGACCTGCAGGTAGCACTTGAGCTTGGGCTCCGTGCCGCTCGGCCGGACGATCACCCGCGCCTGGCCCATGTCGAACCGCAAGCCGTCCGTCGCAGGAAGGCCGTCGACGCCCGCGGACAGGTCCACGACCTCTGCCACGGCGTAGCCACCGATCTCCGCGGGTGGCTCATGACGCAGTCGCGCCATGGTCGCTCCGATGACGGAGAGGTCCGACACGCGCACCGCGACCTGGCTGTTGGCGTGCACTCCGTGCGCACGCGCGAGATCGTCGAGGACGTCCTGGATGGTGCGCCCCTGCGACTTCACCCGGGCCGCGAGCTCGAGCAGCAGCAGTCCTGCCGTGATGCCGTCCTTGTCGGTGA
>CAYFLP010000058.1:0-11264 GCA_964344045.1 uncultured Bifidobacteriaceae bacterium | reverse complement strand
CCCTTCAAGGACACCGCTGGCCCGGCCATCAACCCGCTGATCAAGGTGATGAACCTGGTCGCGCTGCTGATCGCCCCGGCGGTCGTCACGCTGTCGGTGGGCGCGAGCGCCAACACCGCCGTGCGCTGGGCGATCGCCCTGGTCGCCGTCGCGATCGTCGTGATCGCGGTGGTCATCTCCAAGCGCCGCCCGATCGCGGTCGGCGCCGAGCAGGGGGCAACTGCCGAGCCCCGCCGGTTGGTCGTTTCCGCCCATGAAATGGGCGGAAACGACCAACCGGCGGGGCTCGGCAGTTGCGGGGCCGCTGAGGGGATTTGGGGGGCGAGTTGACAGGACCCGCGGTCATACCGTCAGACTCCGGTCTGTCGCGTCCCCATCGCGGCGGCACCTGGCAGTAGGCACGGAGCACGAGGCGCTGAGTTCTGGGCCTTGAGTTCGGAGCAGTAGGTACTGAGCAGTAAGCACTGAGCAGTAAGCACGGAGCAGTAAGCACGGAGCAGTAAGCACGGAGCAGTAGGTACTGAGCAGTAAGCACTGAGCACTGACGCGGAAGGAGCGGCGTGGCCGACAAGACCCTGGTGATCGTGGAGTCGCCTGCCAAGGCGAAGAAGATCGCTGGCTACCTGGGCAAGGACTACGTGGTCCTGGCCTCGGTGGGTCATATCCGCGACCTGGCCTCGAAGGCCTCCGAGCTCCCCGAGGCGCTGCGCAAGCAGCCCTGGGCCAAGCTGGCCGTCAACGTCGACCACGACTTCACCCCTTATTACGTGGTGCACGAGAAGAAGAAGAAGACGATCGCCGACCTCAAGAAGGCCCTCAAGGACGCCGACGAGCTGCTGCTCGCCACGGACGAGGACCGCGAGGGCGAGGCCATCGCCTGGCACCTCATGGAGGTGCTGCGCCCCAAGGTGCCCGTGCAGCGAATGGTCTTCAACGAGATCACCCCCGAAGCGATCCGCGAGGCCGTCGAGAATCCGCGTGACCTCGACATGCGCCTTGTCGAGGCCCAGGAGACCCGCCGCATCGTCGATCGCCTCTACGGCTACCCGGTCTCGGAGGTGCTGTGGAAGAAGATCGGACGCGAGGCGAAGTCCGCCGGCCGCGTGCAGTCGGTGGCCGTGCGCCTCGTGGTCGACCGCGAGCGCGAGCGCATCGACTTCCGCAGTGCTGAGTACTGGGATCTCGACGGCGTCTTCCTGCCTGGCCCGCTGCAGGCCTCGATCTCGGCGGTCGATGGCAAGCGCGTCGCCGACGGAAGCAACTTCGACCAGGCCGGCCAGCTCAAGGGCGCTGACGTGATCGTGCTCGACGAGCAGGCGGCCAACTCGCTCGCCGCGTCGCTCACCGGCGTCACTTTCTCGGTGACGTCCGTCGTCAAGAAGCCGTCGCAGCGCCAGCCCAAGGCGCCGTTCATGACCTCGACCCTGCAGCAGGAGGCGTCCAACCGCCTTCGCTGGGGTGCGCAGCGCACGATGCGCGTGGCGCAGGCGCTGTACGAGAACGGCTACATCACCTACATGCGCACCGACTCCGTCAACCTGTCGCAGCAGGCGATCGCCGCCGCTCGCCGGCAGGCGGCGGAGCTCTACGGCCCGGAGTACGTGCCGGACGGCCCGCGGTCGTACACCAGCAAGTCGAAGAACGCGCAGGAAGCGCACGAGGCGATCCGCCCGGCCGGCGATTCCTTCCGCACTCCAGGTGAGGTTCGCTCCGAGCTGGGGGCCGATGAGTTCGCCCTGTACGACCTCATCTGGCGGCGCACGGTTGCCTCGCAGATGGTCAATGCGCAGGTCGCCACCACCACGGTCAGGCTCGAAGGGGTCGCCAGTGACGGCCGTCGCGCCGAGTTCTCCGCGTCGGGCACGGTCATCACCTTCGCCGGGTTCTACGCGGCACTGAAGGACGTCGTCGACAGCGGCGACGGCGGTGATGGCGCAGACAGCAACCGTGAGCGCGAACTGCCGGATCTCGCCGAGGGGCAGCTGCTCACCGCGAGCGAGCTGCTCGCGAACGGCCACTCGACCAACCCGCCGGCGCGCTACACGGAGGCGAAGCTGGTCGCCAAGCTCGAGGAGCTCGGCATCGGCCGGCCCTCGACCTACGCATCGATCATGTCGACGATCGTCGACCGCGGCTATGTGTGGAAGAAGGGGTCGGCACTCGTCCCCTCCTTCACCGCGTTCTCCGTCGTGCGGCTGCTCCAGGAGCATTTCACCGCGCTGATCGACTATGACTTCACAGCCAACATGGAGAACGTCCTCGACCTCATCGCGAGCGGCGAGGGCGATCGCAATGAGCAGCTCGAGGCGTTCTGGCGCGGAGGCCATAGCGTCAGCGGAGACTTCCCTGGCGTGAAGCCGCTCACCGAGGACCTCGGCGCGATCGATGCCCGCAGCATCGCGACGTTCCCCATCGACGGCACGGACGCCGTCCTGCGCGTTGGCCGCTACGGCGCCTACGTCGAGCGCGGCGACGATGAGCGTGCCAATGTGCCGATCGATCTCGCGCCCGACGAGCTGACGGCCCAGAAGGCTGAGCAGCTGCTGCTCGAGCCGTCGGGCGACCGGGTACTGGGCACGCATCCGGACACCGGCCTGGAGATCGTCGCGAAGTCCGGTCGCTTCGGCCCCTATGTCAGCGAGACCCTGCCGGAAGGCTCGCCGAAGTCGGCCAAGCCGCGCACGGCCTCGCTGTTCACCGACATGACCCTGTCGACCGTCACGCTCGACGACGCGGTGCGCCTGCTGAGCCTGCCGCGCGTGGTCGGTGCAGATCCTTCCGATGGCATCGAGATCCTCGCCCAGAATGGCCGGTACGGTCCGTACCTGACCAAGGACAAGGACTCGCGTTCGCTCGGCTCCGAGGCCGAGATCTTCAGTGTCACGCTGGAGCAGGCGCTCGCGCTGTACGCACAACCCAAGCAGCGCCGCGGCCGCGGCCAGGCCAAGCCGCCGTTGCGCGAGCTCGGCAATGACCCGACCACCGGCCTTGCCATGGTGATCAAGGACGGCAACTGGGGCCCGTACGTCACCGACGGCACGACCAACGCGTCCTTGCGCAGCGCCGACGATCCGCTGACCATGTCGGTCGAGCGTGCTAGCGACCTGCTGTCAGAACGGCGTGCGAAGGAGGCCCTCGAGGCGCTGGAGCCGACCCAGACGACCGCTCGCGTGGTCAAGAAGGGAGCTACGCGCAAGGCGGCCAAGAAGGCACCGGCCAAGAAGGCGGCAGCCAAGAAGGCGACGGCGAAGAAGGCCGTGGCCAAGGCGACCGCGGCCGCTGGCGCGAAGTAGCGGCGATGTTCATCGCCTTCGAGGGCGGCGAGGGAGCCGGCAAGAGCACGCAGGAGAGGGTGCTTGCCGAGGCCCTGCAGCAGCGCGGCCGCGTCGTCGTTCGCACGCGAGAGCCCGGCGGCACGCCTGCGGGCGAGAGCATCCGCGACGTGCTGCTCAACCCCAAGTACGAGGGGCTCGACCCGCGTGCTGAGGCCCTCCTTTTCGCGGCTGCGCGCGGCGAGCATGTCGCACGGGTCATCAGGCCGGCCCTCGAGCGCGGTGACGTGGTCATCTGCGATCGGTACATCGATTCGTCCGTTGCCTATCAGGGCTACGGCCGCGGCCTGGGCGTGCAGACCGTGCGCGACCTGAGCCTGTGGGCGACGCGCGAACTCGTCCCCGACCTCACGATCCTGCTCGATCTCGATCCGGCGATCGGGCTCTCGCGCGTGAAGAATCCTGATCGCCTCGAGGCCGAGCCGATCGAGTATCACCAGGCAGTGCGCGCGGGCTTCCGGGCCCTTGCGGAGGAGAACGCCGGGCGCTACCTGGTCATCGATGCGAGTCAGCCGCGCGAGTCGGTGTCGCAGCAGATCCTGGCCCGGGTGCTGCAGGCGCTCGCGGAGCGCGCATGACCGCGCCGATCTGGGCGCGACTTGTCGGCCAGGATCATGCCGTTGCCGAGCTCGAACGGGCCGTGCGCGACGCAGGGCTCATCCGCCTAGGCGAGCCGGGGCCCGGCATGACGCATGCCTGGCTCATCACCGGGCCGCCCGGCTCGGGGCGATCGACTGCGGCCACCAGCTTCGCGGCCGCACTTGCCTGCCCCGAGGACGGCTGCGGCGTGTGCGAGGCGTGCCGCACGGTGCCCCTCGGCGGGCATCCCGACGTCGACGTGATCTCCACGGAGGAGCTCTCGATCAAGGTCGATGCGATTCGCGAGCTGGTCGTGCGGGCGTCCCTGGCTCCGATCAAGTCCCCGTGGCATGTGGTCGTGATGGAGGACGCCGATCGCCTCACCGACCAGGCGGTCAATGCGATGCTGAAGGCACTGGAGGAGCCACCTGCGCACACTGTGTGGATCCTGTGCGCTCCCAGCGTCGAGGACGTCCTCCCCACGATCGTCTCGCGCACGCGGCACATTGCCCTGCGCACCCCGACGACGGCCGATGTCGCGGCACTGCTCATCGAGCACGACGGAATCGATCCGGCCATGGCCTCGTTCGCAGCACGTGCATCGCAGGGTCACATCGGGCGTGCCCGTGCTCTTGCCCGCGATGAGCATGCCCGCATGCGCCGCCAGGAGGTCCTCCGCATTCCGTTGAACCTCTTCGACGTGCCATCCTGCTTCGCCGCTGCGGCAAACCTGCTCGAGGCGGCAACGGAGGATGCCCGTGCCATCACGGATCCGCTCGACGAGATCGAGGCGGTCGAGCTCGCAGCCCAGTTCGGCGAGGCTTCCGACACGGCGACGAAGGCACGCATCAAGCGGCTGATGGGCACTGCCACGAAGGATCTCGAGCGCAGGCAGAAGGCACGGCGCACGCGCACGGTCCGCGACCAGGTCGATCGCGCGCTGGTCGACCTGCAGGGACTCTTCCGCGACGTGCTCGCGGTGCAGGTCGATGCGCCGGTGGAACTCATCAACGAGGAGATGCGACCGCAGATCGCCCAGTACGCGGCGCGCACGGGGGCCTCGGAGACCGGCCGCCGCACGCAGGCCATCGCCTATGCGCGCACCCAGCTGGGCAGCAACGTGGTGCCATTGCTGGTGCTCGAATCCCTGATGGTCGAACTGAAGGATCCCTGGATCCGCGCCGCCTAGGGTGGCCACGTACTCTCGCAAGACACGAGCTCATTGCCCTGGGGGGAACATGCGGTCCTTGCGACACCTCGTCGGTGCGATGACGGCCGCCCTCCTGGCAGTCGCCGCCGGGGCAGGCGCGCAGTCGGCGGCAGCGCTGAGCGCCCCGGATGCGCCCACGGCCGTGACCGTCGCCAGCAGCGAGACCTCCTTCCAGGTGCGCTGGACCGCGCCTGCGAGCGACGGCGGCAGTGCCATCACGAGCTACACCGCTACCGCCTACACGGATGCGGTCGGTGGCTCAGCGGTGTCGTCCTGCTCTCCGTCCACCACCAACTGCGTCATGACCGGGCTGACTGCGGGCACCACCTACTACGTCGGGGTCACGGCGACCAATGCCGTCGGCACCGGCGTCGAGTCGGCGCGTACGTCGGCCCTCGCCGGCTCGGTTCCCGGCACGCCGCGGTCAGTGACGGTGAGCCGGCTTCGCACCGGCGGCCTGGCAGTCTCGTGGTCCGCACCGACGTCCGACGGCGGAGTGGCCATCACCTCGTACACGGCCTCTGCCTACACCTCGAAGTCCGCAGGTGCCGCGGCGGTCGCTACCTGTTCCACGAGCGGGCTGTCGTGCGACATCGCAGGGCTCGACTCGGCGACGGTCTTCTACGTGAACGTGCATGCATCGAACCCGGTGGGCACAGGGCCTGATTCCAGCTTCGTCACGGCGGGCGCGTCCGGGCCGCCGACGGCACCGCAGAACGTGACCGTCACGCGTGGCGACGGCTTCGGCCTGGTGAAGTGGAGCGCTCCGGAGTCGACCGGCGGCAGTGCCGTGACCCGCTATGTCGCAGAGGCGTTCACCGTGCCCACGGGCGGCGACCGCATCGCATCCTGCGAGCCGCTCACTCTGTCGAGCCGCCAATGCCACCTCGGGCCGCTTCCCAACGGCGGTACCTACTACGTCTCCGTCACGGTCTACACCGCCATCTCCGACGGCGTGGCGTCGACGCCGCGCATCGAGTACGTGCCCGCGGCTGCGCCCGGCGTGCCGCGCGAGGTCACGGCGCAGCGCGTCGGAGGCGCTGTCGAAGTCACCTGGCGGGCGCCGGAGTCCGACGGTGGACTGGCGATCGAGTCCTACGTCGCGTCCGCCTACCCCACGGCAACGGGCGGCGTGGCGCAGAAGTCCTGCACGACCACTGGGCCCAGCTGCCAGATCCTCGGGCTCTCGGGCGCCCCCGTCTACGTCGATGTCGTCGCCAAGACTGCTGCTGGCACGAGTGCCGCGAGCAGCCCGCGCATTCGCGTCCGCGTCCTGGATGCGGTCGATGCCCCCCTCCTGGTGGCGGGCTCTGCGCGGCCGGAAGGCATCGCGGTGACCTGGCTGCCGCCCTTGGACGATGGCGGACGGCCCGTGCTCGGCTACCAGGCCCGGGCCTTCACGATGCCTTCGGGCGGCGTCGCCTCGAGCAGCTGCGACCTGCCGGCGACCAAGCCTGATACCGCCGCCGGCCACAGCAGCCGCATCGGGTGCACGGTCGGCAATCTCAAGCCCAATGCGATCTACTACCTCGAGGTTGCCGCCACCACGGAGGCCGGCACGACCGTGACCTCCGAGCGGGCTGCCGTGCGGGTGCGTGCAGCGGCCCCGCTCGCACCGCGCATGGTCACTGCGATGCCTGCCTACAACCAGCTCGAGGTGGTCTGGGCGCTGCCCGCATCCGATGGCGGGTCGCCTGTCACGCAGTACCGCGTGCAGGCGTTCTTCCATGAGAAGGACGAGACCCCGACCAGCGAGTGCACGTCCAGTGCCAATGCAACGGCATCCGTCTTCCGGTGCAATCTCAAGGGATTGCTGAGCTACGAGCCCTACTGGATCGCCGTCAGCGCGAAGAACGCGCACGGCTGGGGCGCCGCCTCCGCCAGGCTTCCGTTCGAGGCGAAGCCGTCCGTCCCCGGGGCCCCGCAGCGGGTCCAGGCCATGGACCTCGACCACGCACTGGGCGTGCGCTGGGAGAGGCCCTACTACGACGGCGGCTACCCCGTGTACTCCTACGTCGCGACTGCGTACTCGGCCGAGACCGGCGGCTCCGCGGTCGGCAGCTGCGCTGTCTCGGATCCCGATCCGCTCACGTCGAAGACGTCGACGACGCCCACCTACTGCACCATCACCGGGCTCACCGAGGACACGTACGTCTACCTCGAGGTGACGGCCGAGAACACCGTAGGAGTGGGCGCGCCGTCACCGCGCAGCGGCGAGGCCATCGTCCCCGGGCCTCCTGCGCCGCCCAGTGGAGTCACCGCAACGGCCGCTGCCGCGAAGGTCAAGGCGGCGTGGTCGCCGGCCTCGGTCACGGCACCGTCGACTGTCACCGGATACCGCGTGCACGCGTATGCGACGGCAACCTCCACCGAGCTGCTCGGCACGTGCGCCACGATCGCGGTGACGAAGTGCTCCATCGCCGTGCCGAGGGGCACGGTCATCGGCTACGTCGACGTGGCTGCTCAGTCCGACCTCGGCTGGGGCATGCCATCCACGCGGGTGAAGGTGGCCGAATAGCTGACCTGCGCGCGAGGGACTCAGGCGCTGACGAGGTGCGACTCAGGCGTGCTCGTGCGGATGAGGTAGTCGAAGGCACTCAGTGACGCCGTCGCACCTGCGCCCATGGCGATGACGATCTGCTTGTACGGCACCGTGGTGCAGTCGCCGGCGGCGAAGACGCCAGGCACCGACGTGCGGCCGTGGTCGTCGATGACGATCTCGCCACGGGGCGAGAGCTCCACGCTGCCGGCGAGCCATTCGGTGTTGGGAAGCAAGCCGATCTGGACGAAGATCCCCTCGAGGTCGACCGTGTGCGAGGTGTCGTCCGTGCGGTCGGTGTAGACCAGGCCCGTCACCTGATCGCCGTTCCCGACGACCTCGGTGGTGAGCGCGCTGACGATGATGTCGACGTTGGGCAGGCTGCGCAGCTTGCGCTGTAGGACCTCGTCGGCACGCAGCTGTGCATCGAACTCGATCAGCGTGACGTGGCCGACGATGCCCGCCAGGTCGATGGCAGCCTCGACCCCGGAGTTGCCGCCGCCGATGACCGCAACCCTCTTGCCCTTGAACAACGGGCCATCGCAGTGCGGGCAGTAGGTGACGCCCTTGTTGCGGTACTCGCTCTCGCCGGGGACGTTCATGTTGCGCCAGCGGGCGCCCGTCGACAGCACGACGGTGCGCGACGTGAGCCTCGCGCCATTCGCGAGGGTGACGGTGACGAGCCCGCCCGGCTCGGTCGCAGGAGTGAGCGCGGTTGCCTGCTGCATGGTCATGACGTCGACGTCGTAGTCCTTGGTGTGCTGCTCGAGCGCCGCCGCGAGCCGCGGACCCTCGGTGTGCGACACGGAGATGAAGTTCTCGATCGCCATCGTGTCGAGGACCTGCCCGCCGAAGCGCTCGGCGGCGACGCCAGTGCGGATTCCCTTGCGCGCGGAGTAGATCGCGGCAGCAGCGCCAGCGGGGCCGCCGCCGACCACGAGCACCTCGAAGGGTTCCTTCGCGGCGACCTTCGCCGCCTCGCGCTCGGCCATGCCTGAGTCGAGCTTGGCAACGATCTGCTCCAGGCTCATCCGGCCGGAGCCGAACAGCTCGCCGTTGAGGTACACAGTGGGGACGGCCAGGACCTTGCGCTCCTCGACCTCCGCCTGGTTGAGGGCGCCGTCGATGGCGACGTGCTCGATGGCGGGGTTGAGGACGCTCATCAGGTTCAGTGCCTGGACGACGTCGGGGCAGTTCTGGCAGGTCAGGGAGAAGTAGGTCTCGAAGCGGTAGGTGCCGTCGAGGTCGCGCACCTGCTGCTGGATGTCGGGGTCCTCCTTCGACGGATGGCCGCCTACCTGGAGCAGCGCGAGCACGTAGGACGTGAACTCGTGGCCCATCGGGATGCCGGCGAACTCGACGTGGATGTCGGCGCCGGGGCGTTCGATGCGGAAGGCGGGGCGGCGCGAGAGGTCATCGCGGCGCTCGACCGTGATCTTGTCGGAGAGCGCTGCGGTCTCGTCGAGCAGCTCCTGCAGCTCTGCGGATGCGGGGGAGTCGTCCAGCGACGCGGCGAGCACGATGGGCTCGCGCAGCAGTTCGAGGTAGCCCTTGAGCTGGGCGGTGGTGGCGTCGTCAAGCATCGGGTTCTCCGAGGGGTACGTGACTGGGCTGGTGCTCGGGCTCGGGCCCGGCACCCGGGGAGCGATCGTGTCGCGCCCCGGGTGCCAGCCGGAGGTCGGAACTGCGGCCGAACGTCAGTGTGATCGGCCGTCCATCAGCGTGGAACGTCAGATCTTGCCGACGAGATCCATCGACGGGGCGAGGGTCGCAGCGCCCTCTTCCCACTTGGCCGGGCAGACCTCGCCCGGGTGGTTGCGCACGTACTGGGCGGCCTTGACCTTGCGCAGCAGCTCGGAAGCGTTCCGGCCGACGCCCTCGGGCGTGATCTCGAGGTACTGGATGATGCCGTCGGGATCGACGAGGAAGGTGCCGCGGTCGGCCAGGCCGACGCCGGGGCGCATGTTGTCGAAGGCGTTTGTGACGGCGCCGGACGGGTCGCCGATCATCGGGTAGGCGATCTTGGCGATCGTGTCGGAGGCGTCGGCCCAGGCCTTGTGCACGTGGTGCGTGTCGGTCGAGACGCCGTACACCTCGACACCGAGCTTCTGGAACTCGCTGTACAGGTCGGCCATGTCGCCGAGCTCGGTCGGGCAGACGAAGGTGAAGTCTGCGGGGTAGAAGAAGAAGATCGACCACTTGCCACGGACGTCAGCGTCGGTGACGGAGATGTAGTCCTTCTCGCCCTTCTTGTAGGCGGTGGCCGCGAACGGCTTGATCTCGGTGTTCAGGATGGACATTCCGAATCCTCACTTCGTAGTCATGCGGTGGTGGGTGGAACTGACAGGGAAAACGGTAGGCAGCCAGCAAGCGCGAGGCAAATTATCAACCTTGCAGTAATCGATAGGAATAGCCTATCTTTGAGGCATGCGCCCGGGAGCCACCCTCGCCCAGCTGCGGGCGTTCGTGGCCATCGCGGACTTCCAGCACTTCCGCGATGCGGCCGCCGCGGCGGGCGTCTCGCAGCCGACCCTGAGCCAGTCGCTTGCAGCCCTCGAGAAGGGGGTCGGCCGCCAACTGATCGAGCGCAATCCCAAGAAGGTGCTCATCACGCCCGACGGCGAAGCCCTCCTGCCGCTCGCCCGGGCCACGGTCGAGGCCGCCGAGGCCTTCCGTGCAGCGGCGCTGCCCGACACCTGGCTCACCGGCCCACTGCACCTCGGCGTCATCCCGACCATCGCTCCGTACCTGTTGCCCGCGCTGCTGCCCACCCTGGGCCGCGAGACCCCCGACCTGCAGCTGCATGTGCACGAAGACCAGACGGATCGCCTGCTGGAAGGCCTGGCCGAGGGCGACATCGACGTTGCGGTGCTGGCCCTTCCGACCCGCGATGCCAGGGTCGTCGAGCACCATCTGTACGACGAGGACTTCGTGCTCGCCGTGCCGGCCGCGCACGCGTGGGCAGGCAGCGGCGGCATCGAGATCGCGCAGCTCGCCAGCGAGGACCTGCTGTTCCTCGAGGAAGGCCACTGCCTGCGCGACCAGGCCGTCGAGGTGTGCCTGTCGTCCGGCGTCACCAACGCCGGGGATGCGAGTGCCCGCGCCGCCTCGCTCGCGACGATCGTCCAGCTGGTCAGCGCGGGGCTTGGCTCGACGTTCCTGCCGGCCACCGCGGTGAAGGTCGAGACCCGCGGTGCCCACATCGGCGTCGCCACGTTCGTGGCCCCCGCACCTGGACGCAGCATCGGGCTCGTCCACCGGCGCACCTCGACCCGCGGCGAGGAGTTCGAGGATCTCGCGGAGATCCTGCGACGTGCGGCGAAGTCGCTGCCCGGTGCCCGGGTTACCGTGTGATGGTGAGTTCGCGAGCGGCCGTCACGCGTCGGGCGCACATGGCGAGACTGCCAGCACTGGTCGCAGCGGCGGCAGTCGCCGCAGTGCTGCTCACAGCGTGCACCGGCGCCACGGTCGCTGCTCCGCTCCCGCCGTCCCCTGCTGCCAGTGTCGCCACAGATCCGGCTCTCGCCGACTACTACTCCCAGCAGCCGACCTGGGTCGACTGCGGCGACGCGCAATGCGCCCATGTCGAGGTTCCGCTGGACTA
>CAYFLP010000057.1:0-11296 GCA_964344045.1 uncultured Bifidobacteriaceae bacterium | reverse complement strand
TCCGTCGACGACCTGGCCCGGTCCACGTACACCAGCGGCGGCATCGATTCGTCCCTGCAAGTGCTGCTGGCCGACGATCCCAGCCAGTTCCTGGCGCAGGCTGCGGCACTCGACCAGGTGGCGCAGAGCCAGTCGGCGGCCATCCGCCGCACCCAGACAGCACGGCTTCGGCTGGCCCAGACGGAGGCCGAGGCGGCCGACAAGGAGCGCATCGCCCAGGGCTACCGCGATGACATGGCCGAGGCCAAGCAGGAAGCCGACCAGCAGCTCGCCGATGCTCAGGACGTGCTGAACAGCCTCGAGGCGGCCGAGCGCCAGCGGCTCGCGGCGCTGGAGGCAGAGGATCGCCAGCAGGCCCAGGCGGCTGCGGCAGCGGCCGCGGCCAACTTCGACACCGGGCCCAGTGCCAGCGGTGGCGGCTACACCGGCGGCGGGCGTGCTGCTGCCGTCGTGTCGTATGCGCTGTCGCAGGTGGGCGACCGCTACGTCGCCGCAGCAGCAGGGCCGGACTCCTTCGACTGCTCTGGCCTGACCCTGTCTGCGTGGAGGCAGGCGGGTGTCTCGCTCCCGCACTACAGCGTGTCCCAGTACGGGTCCACGCAGCACGTCTCGGTGGATGAGGCCCAGCCGGGCGACCTGGTGTTCTACTTCGGTGGCGGCGCACACCACGTCGGCCTCTACATCGGCGGCGGCAAGATGGTCCATGCCGCCAATCCCAGCGAAGGCGTGCGCATCGACAGCATCTTCGGGCCCTGGTACAACGAGCGTTTCAGCGGCATCGGCCGCGTTGTCGGCTGACCGCCAGCCTGAGCGTCACGAATACAGCGCTGCAACCTCGTCGGCGCACTCCTGCATGACCACCGAGCGCTTCAGCTTGAGCGACGGGGTGATCTGACCGCCCTCTTCCGTCCAGTCCGTGGGCAGGATGCGGAACTTCTTGATGGCCTCCGCATGGGAGACCGCCTTGTTGGCCGAGTCGATTGCCTGCTGGATGTCGGCGATCAGCTCGGGGTCGTCGACGCACGACTCCAGCGTGGTCTCGGCTGGACGGCCCTTCTGGCGCAGCCAGACCGGGAACGTCTCGGGGTCGATGGTGACCAGGGCTGCGATGAAGGGCTGGCCGTCGCCGACCACCATGCACTGGCTGACCAGCCAGTGCGCGCGCAGGCGGTCCTCGAGGACGGCGGGTGCGACGTTCTTGCCGCCGGCCGTGACGATCAGCTCCTTCTTGCGGCCGGTGATGCGCACGAACCCGTCATCGTCGATCTCGCCGATGTCGCCGGAGTGGAACCAGCCGTCCGGCTCGAGCACCTCGGACGTGGCCTGGGGGTTGTTCCAGTAGCCCACGAAGATCTGGCCGCCGCCGAGCAGTAGCTCGCCATCGGCGGCCACCTTGACCCGTGCGCCGGGAAGTGGCTTGCCCACGGTGCCGATGCGCAGCGCATGCGGGCGGTTGACTGTCGTGGCGGCGCAGGTCTCGGTGAGCCCGTAGCCCTCCAGGATCGTGACCCCGATGCCACGGAAGAAGTGGCCCAGGCGCGCGCCCAGGGGAGCGCCGCCGGATACCGACCACTGCAGGTTGCCGCCCATGGCCGTGCGCAGCTTGCTGTAGACGAGCTTGCCGAAGACGGCATGCTTCAGGCGCAGCACGAGCCCGGGGCCGCCCTCGTCGAGAGCCTTGCTGTAGTCGATGGCCACCTTCGCGGCAGTGTCGAAGATCGTGCCCTTGCCGTCGGCAACGGCCTTCTGCTGCGCAGAGTTGTAGACCTTCTCGAATACGCGCGGCACGGCGAGCAGGAAGGTGGGACGGAAGGACTGCAGGCCGGGCAGCAGGTCCTTGATGTCGGGGGAGTGGCCCAGGCGGACCCCGGCCCGGATGCACATGAGCTCGATCGCGCGGCCGAAGACGTGGGCGATCGGCAGGAAGAGCAGGGTGGATGCGCCGTCGGCGAAGAACACTTCAGGGATGCCGAATACGGCATTGTCGACCTCGGACATCAGGTTGCGATGCGAGAGCATGCAGCCCTTCGGCCGGCCGGTGGTGCCGGAGGTGTAGATGATCGTCGCGAGCGAATCGGGCGTGACCGACAGCCGCCGTGCCTCGAGCTCGTCGTCGCTGACGTCCGCGCCCGCAGCCTTCAGCGCCTCGATTCCGCCGTCGTCGAAGACCCACACGTGTGCGCAGTGCTCCAGGCTCGCACCCACTTCGTCGTACACGGCCTTGTTGCGGGCGCTCTCGACGAAGCAGGCGACGGAACCCGAGTCCCCGAGGATCCACTGCACCTGCTCGGCGGAGGAGGTCTCGTACACGGGGACGCTGACGGCTCCGGCGTACCAGATGGCGTAGTCGACCAGGGTCCACTCGTAGCGGGTGCGG
The DNA here is from genome assembly GCA_964344045.1 of uncultured Bifidobacteriaceae bacterium. Classification (GTDB taxonomy): domain Bacteria; phylum Actinomycetota; class Actinomycetes; order S36-B12; family S36-B12; genus UBA10649. The sequence goes on along the minus strand of CAYFLP010000057.1, from coordinate 8,919 downwards.
GACATGACGCCGATGCGGTCGCCCGGCTGCACGCCGCTGGCGATCAGGCCCTTGGCCACGCCGCGGATGTCTGCAAGGAAGGCCTGGGCCGAGAGAGGGCGCCAGGTGCCGCCCTCGGGAAGCTCGATCAAGGTGCGGTCGGGGGTGCGGTCAGCGTGTTCGAGGACGTGATCGACGAGCGAGCCCGTGGTCGGCTCGGGGGCGGCGGCGGGTACGGCGAACTCGGTCAGCACTCCGCCACCGTAGATCAACGGAGGCCTCTCGGCCAGGGGTTAGGCCGACAGCGCGCCCGGCATTCGTGGCCGTCGTGGCTGTCGTGGCCGTCGTGGCCTTCATGGCCTTCATGGCCTTCATGGCATTGTGGCCCCGTGCGCGTGCATGTGGTCAGCGACGTTCACGGCGAGGCCGCGGCCCTCGCCCGCGCTGCAGACGGTGCCGACGCGTTCGTCTGCCTCGGCGACCTGATCTTGTTCCTGGACTACGACGATCCCGCGCGCGGAATTCATGCGGAGCTCTTCGGCGCCGAGCACACGCGCGCCTATATCGAGGCCCGGACGGCGAACCGCTTCGAGGACGCGCGCGAGCTCAGCGCCGCGGCCTGGGCGCGCATCGGCGTCGTCGATCCCCAGGAGCGCATGGCGGTGCTTCGCGCGAAGATCACCGAGCAGTACGAGAGGCTGTTCGAGGCAATGCCCGAGCCGGCGATCCTGACCTACGGAAACGTCGACATCCCGGACCTGTGGCCGCAGTTTGCCAAGGCAGGCCACCGCACTGTCGACGGAGCCGTCATCGAGCGCGACGGCATGCGCTGGGGCTTCGTCGGAGGCGGGCTCGTCACGCCCATGCGCACGCCCTTCGAGATCCCAGCCGAGGAATATGCGGCCAAGGTCGCTGGACTGGGCCCGGTCGACGTCCTGTTCACGCACATCCCGCCAGCGGTGCCCGAGCTCGCCTACGACACCGTGGCCAGGCGCTTCGAGATCGGAAGCGCTGCGCTGCTCGACTACGTTCGCGAGCACCAGCCGCGCTACCACCTGTTCGGGCACGTGCACCAGCCGCTGGCCTCGCGCATGCGGATTGGGCGTACGGAATGCGTGAACGTGGGGCACTTTCACGCGAACCGTCGGCCCACGGTGCTTCACCTGTAGCCTGCAGGCATGGCAGAGCAGACCACGTCGAGCATCGTCATCGAGGCGACCCCCGAGCAGATCATGAAAGTGATCTCGGACCTGCCTGCCTACCCCCAGTGGAGCGACGGCATCACCAAGGTCGATGTCATCAGCATCTACGAGGACGATGGCCTGCCCGCTGACGCCCGCTTCCATCTCGACTCCGGCCCGATCAAGGACGTCTACGAGCTCGAGTATGACTGGGACGGCACCTCGGGCGTCTCGTGGACCTTGACCAAGGGCGACATGCTGACAGCCATGGACGGCGCCTACCGGCTCACGTCCAATGCCGATGGCACGACGACCGTCGACTACCGGCTTGCCGTCGACGTGAAGATCCCGATGATCGGCATGATCAAGCGCAAGGCCGAGCGGGTCATCGTCGACACGGCCCTGAAGGGACTGAAGAAGCGTGTGGAGTCCGGCGCGGCTGCTGCTGGCCAGTAGCCCTTCCAGTGCGCAGTCCTGCTCGTTCTCGCACGAGCTCGCTCGCAGGGCGCAGGCCGAGGGCCTGCGGGTCGCCGTGGTGGGCGCTGACGTGCCAGTGTCGGGTGCGCAATCGCTGGTCGCATCCGCGGTGGGCACGCCCCTCGCACTGGTCGGAGCAGACCCGCTCGTCGACGAGGCCTGGCGGGGGCTCCCCGGGCTCGGCGACCTGGCGGCTCTCATCGCCGCTGACGAGGCACTGCGGGATCCGTCCGTCGACCTGGTCATCCTCGACGCGGGCGATTTCGCGCGCTGCCGCACCCTCATCTCCCTTCCCGACACCGCGCTGCGACTCCTCGACAGCCTCCTGACCGCGCGCTATGCCATGCACAGGCGTGCGGTCGCGCCAGGCCAGGCGCCGCAGGCCCCTGAGCCCTTCGACACCGCGTCGGATGCCCGCGCCGTAGCAGTGCGGCTGAGCGCTTTGGTGCATGGCGAGGGCACCTGCGTGCGCATCGGTCTCGACCTGGGCGACAGCGCGCCGGGCGGCCTGCCTGCCCCGTCCGCCGTGGCCGAGCAGGCCAGTGCCTGCCGCTTGCTGGGCGTGAACGTCGATGGCGTCAGCCTTGGCGGGGTGGCGAGTGCCAAGGACGGGCACAAGGCTGGCAAGGCGAGCAAGTCTGGCAAGGCGAGCAAGTCTGGCAAGGCAGGCACAGCCTGGATGGCGGGCTTCGCGACGCTCGCCCCGGAGGTGCCTGCGTGGTCCTCGCGGCGCAGCCCCGGGCGCGCTGCTCCCAAGGGCCGCAGCGTGGCCGGGCCGTTCGATGTCCGTGGCGCGGCGGTCCTCGAGTCCTCGCTCGTCATCGGATCCGATGACGAGGGCTTCACCGCTCGTGTGCTGCTCCCGCTCGCCGGCAGCGAGCGCCTGCGAGTCGGCAGGCAGGGCCAGTGGCTGGTGCTCGACGATTCGCAGGTGGTCCGCTGGCTGGAGCTTCCGTCGATGCTGCAACGCTGCAGTGCCGTTGACGCCTGGTGGGAAGGCCCGATGCTCGCGGTTCTCGCGATCCGGTGGAGTCCGGACGACACGCGGTGGCCGCAGTCGCTGACTCCCGCTGCCGCAGGCGCCAGTCAGGAAGAGGGCGCGCCGTGACCGATCCGTGGTGGTTCTCGGGCGGCGACCGCCTGGGCGATGGGGACGACGCTGGCACAGGCAGTGGCGCTGGCAATGGCTCTGGCAGCGCCTCCCGCGAGGAGTCCGCGTCACCTGGCGACGGGCGCTTCGACAGCTTGCACGATCTCATCGGCATGCTGTCGGGTGCGCCGCGCATGCTCTCGTGGGCGCTCGAGGCCGTGATGGCCCCGCACGCCGAGCACGCCGATCCCGCAGGGCATCCCCAGTGCCTGCTGTGCCGGGCCCAGCTGCTGTTCGCAGATGCGGGTCTGCCCGGATTCCCCGCGAGTGCGGGTGCAGCGCCTGACGCAGGCCAGTCCGGCCAGTCCGGGCAACCGGATCAGGCTGCTGAGTACCTCCGGCGAGCCGCCGCAGAGCCGGCAATGTGGGCCGCCGAGCCGATCCACTGGATCCCGGTGCGCCCCCGGGCGTGATGCCGCTCCTGGCCTGCGGACGGGCACTATGGGCCTAGGCTCGGGGCCGTGGCACTGAGCATCGGCGTCGACATCGGCGGCACCAAGATCCTGGCTGGGCTGGTCACGGACGACGGCGAGGTCGTCTCCACGGCGCGACGCCCGACACCGCGGCATGATGCCCAGGAAGTCCTCGACGTCGTAGCCGAGACCGTCCGCGAGCTCGTCGACGGAACCCAGGGCGACGTCGCCGGCGTCGGGGTGGGGGTCGCGGGCCTGGTCGACGCCACGCGTTCGAAGGTCTACTTCGCCCCGAACCTGCAGTGGTCGCAAGTGCCCGCGCGTTCGATCCTGGAGGCGGCCACCGGGCTGCCCGTCGTCATCGAGAACGACGGCAATGTCGCCGCCTGGGGCGAGCACCGCTTCGGCGCCGGCCGCGGAATCGGCGACCTGGTCCTGGTGACCGTGGGCACCGGCATCGGCGGTGGCATCGTCCTCGATGGCCGCCTGTTCCGCGGTGGCCATGGCGCGGCAGGCGAGATCGGGCACATCAATGCCGTGCCGGACGGACGCCCCTGCGGGTGCGGGCGCAATGGATGCCTGGAGCAGTACGCGAGCGGCAATGCACTCGTGCGCGAGGCTCGCCTGCTCGCTGCGGAGAAGCGCTCGGAGGCCGGCCTGCTGCTGGCCCTGGGCGACGGCACGCCAGAAGGCGTGCAGGGAGTGCACATCACCGAGGCTGCCAAGGCCGGGGATCCCATTGCGATGGAGGCCTTCGCGATCGCCGGCACCTGGCTCGGCCGCGGGCTGGCCGACCTCGCCGCGGTGCTCGACCCGCAGGCCTTCATCATCGGCGGCGGCGTGAGCGATGCGGGCGACCTGCTGCTTGCCAGCGCGCGGCGCACCCTGGCCGAGAAGCTGATCGGCCAGCAGACGCGTCCGGCACCGCAGGTCGTCATCGCGGAGCTGACCAACAACGCCGGCCTCGTCGGCGCGGCCGACCTCGCCCGACTGCCGGGCTAGACGACCGCCCCGTCGCCCGGATCGTCATCGCGGTCGCCGGGCATGCGGGCAATGAGAGCGGCGAGGCCCGCCACCGTCGCCGCGACGCCCAGCCCGGTGATCCAGGTCTCCCAGCCGAGTACCCAGGTCAGGACGATGAGGGCGGGACCGCCCAGCACGCCCGCCCAGGCGGCCTTGCCGACGGTGTCCTGGGGGCGCGGGATCGCCGGCGGCTCGGGCGGCTCATAGCCGCCGAACAGCCATTCGTCCTCCGGCCGGTCCCCGTCGTCACTGGATTGCACAGGTGCGGGCGGCGAGAGCTCGGCGGGAGCCTGGGTGGCCGGGCGAAATGCCGGGCCGAGGTCTACCTGGCCCGATAGGTCGGCCACGATCGCATCCCAAGCGCGCTGCTCGCGGTCGTCGAGGCCGTCGCTGCCGGCTGCCGGCTGCTCAGGCATCGGCACTCGCCACCCGGTGGACGAACGCGATGCTCTCGCGCACGATCAGCGGCGCATCGTGATCGAGGGTGGCGACGTGATAGCTGTCCGGCAGGACGATCTCGGTGACATCGGTCGAGGAGACGTTTCCGAGGATGAACCGCGCGTTCGACGGCTCGACCACGTGATCGACGGCACTGCGCAGGAGCAGGAGTGGCTGGCTCACCTTGGGCATGTCGGCACGCACGACGCCCCAGAGCTTCGACAGCGAGTGGGCGGCGCGCAGCGGAATGCGGTCATAGGCCCCCTCGTCTACCCCTTCCTTGGCAATGTCGTTGGAGATGCCGGGCAGTGAGCCGATCACCTTCGACAGGAGCGGGAGCAGGTGGCGGTCGGGTCGCTCGGTCTGCACGGAGGGATTGACGAGCGCGATGCCGGCGATGCGGTCGCCGTGCTGCTCGGCCAGTCGCAAGGTGAGCGTCCCGCCCATCGACAGGCCCATCACGAAGACGGTGTCGCACTGGCTCGACAGGGCCGACAGCGCCCGGTCGGCCTCGGCGTACCAGTCCTCCCAGGTCGTCAGGTTCATGTCCTGCCACCGGGTGCCATGGCCGGGCAGTCGCGGGACTGCGACGGTCCAGCCCTCGCCGGCGAGCTCCTGGCCCCATGGTCGGACCGACTTCGGCGAACCCGTGAAGCCATGCAGGACGAGGATCCCGACGCGACTTCCCTCGGACGACCACGGTTCAGCACCAGGCATGAGCGGCATGCCGATAGTGTGCCACTCGGAAGGGAGGGCGGATGTTCTACTGGTTCCTCAAGTACGTGCTCGTGGGCCCGTGGCTGCGCATCCTCTTCCGGCCGTGGGTCGAGGGCCTCGAGAACGTCCCCGAGGAGGGCCCGGCGATCTTCGCGAGCAACCACCTGTCCTTCTCGGACTCGTTCTTCCTGCCGCTGGTCGTCCCCCGGCACATCACCTTCCTGGCGAAGAGCGATTACTTCACCGGCTCGGGCATCAAGGGCTGGTTCACGAAGCTGTTCTTCTCGGGCGTGGGCCAGGTGCCCGTCGACCGCTCCGGCGGCCGGGCCTCGGAGGCCGCGCTGCGCACGGCCACGCGCATCCTGGGCGAGGGCAAGCTGCTGGGCATCTACCCCGAGGGCACCCGCTCGCCCAACGGCACCCTCTACCGCGGCAAGACAGGCGTTGCGCGCATGGCCATGGAGGCCCAGGTGCCGATCCTGCCCGTCGCGATGATCAACACCTACGAGATCCAGCCGCCCGGACAGGTGCTTCCGCGCATCAAGCGCGTGGGAGTGCGCATCGGGCCCCCGCTCACCTTCGATCGCTACGAGGGCCTCGAGAACGACCGCTTCGTGCTGCGTTCGGTGACAGACGAGGTCATGTACGAGTTGATGACCTTGTCGGGCCAGGAGTACGTAGACATGTACGCCACCCGTGCCAAGGAGCTCATCGCCCAGGGCCAGCCAGCAGACTCGCGGTCGATGGTGGCATCGACGAGCGGCGACGATTCCGACTGAGGCTCGGCGCGCCCCTCAGTGCGCCCACTGCTCGCTGCGTCGAACGGCCCGATGCCAGTTCTCCAGGCCGGCCTCATCGCGCAGCCCCGGAGCGAACGTGCCCGACGAACGGCGGGCGGCGCGCAGGTCGCCCAGGCTGCCCCAGACTCCGCTGCCGACCCCCGCGAGGAATGCGGCGCCCAGGCCCGTGGTCTGCAGCTCGGCCGAGCGGTCCACCCGGCGCCCGATGGCGTCGGCCTGCAGCTGGCACAGCAGGTCGTTCCCGGCGGCACCGCCGTCGATGCACAAGGTCGCGAGATCGACCCCGGACTCGCGCTCCATCAACGAGGTGACATCGGCAACCTGGAATGCGATCGCCTCGAGCGTCGCCCGCGCGATGTGCGCCTTCGTGGTGCCTCGCGTGATGCCGATGATCGTGCCGCGCGCGTCCGGGTCCCAGTAGGGCGCCCCGAGCCCGGTGAGGGCCGGCACGAAGACGACGCCGCCGCTGTCATCGACGCTGCGCGCGAGTGGCTCGACCTCCGCCGCGGTCGTGATGATGCCCAGGCCGTCGCGCAGCCACTGCACTGCGGAGCCGGTGACGAACACAGCGCCCTCGAGTGCGTAGTCGATGCGACCGTCGGGGTGCCGCAGGGCGATCGTCGTGAGCAGGCCGTGCTCGCTCATGACGGGGGAGCTGCCCGTGTGCAGGAGCAGGAACGAGCCGGTGCCGTAGGTGCACTTCGCATCGCCCGGAGCGATGCCCGCCTGGCCGACGAGCGCGGCCTGCTGGTCGCCCGCGATGCCGGTGATGGGCAGGTCGAGGCCGAGGAAGGCAGATGGATCCGACTGGGCCAGCGGCACCTGGCCGGGCAGGCAGTACGACGGCACGATCCGGGGCAGGGCCTCCATCGGGACGCCGAACACCTCGCACAGGTCCGGATCCCAGGTGCCCGTGCTGAGGTCGCACAGCAAGGTGCGCGAGGCATTCGTCGCGTCGGTGACATGGTCAACGCCCCGGCTCATGCGGGCGACCAGGTACGAGTCGACGGTGCCCAGTGCCGTGCTTCCGGTCACCACCGAGTGCCAGGCCTGCGGTTCGCTCTCGCGCACCCACATGGCCTTGGTCGCGGTGAAGTACGGGTCCAGGCGAAGTCCGGTGCGACGGTGGACGAGGGGCAGGTGCCCGGCTTCCTCGAGGCGGCGGCAGATGCCAGCCGACCGGCGGTCCTGCCAGACGATGGCCCGGCGAGGCGACCCCAGGGTCTCGCGATCCCACAGGCACAAGGTCTCGCGCTGGTTGGTCACGCCGATTGCCACCAGATCGGCCCGCGTGCCCCGACCGGAGACATCGAGTGCGTCCAGTGCCTCGCGCACGGCCTTCAAGGTGGCCGACCACATCTCGCCGAGGTCGTGCTCCACCTGCCCGTCGGCCGGGTAGTACTGGGGGAACTCGCGGTACCCCCGGGCGACCACTTCGGCGGCCGCGTCGACGACGAGGGCCGTGATGCCGGTGGTACCGGCGTCGATGGCCAAGATCAGGGAAGGCACCCCCCGAGCCTGCCTCATGGGCGGCTTCGGTGCCAGGGGAACGTCACGGGGGCATAAATATCGGTAGGGTATGCATGACAGCGGTTACAGCCGCTGGACCCATGACCTGGCCCACCCCGGCCCTGGTCCGACCTAGGAGAGTTCATGCGCGTTGGTGTCCTCACCGGTGGCGGCGACTGCCCCGGCCTCAATGCCGTCATCCGCGGTGTCGTCCGTCGTGGCGTCGCCGAGTACGGCTACGAATTCGTCGGCTTCCGCGATGGCTGGAAGGGCCCGTTGGAGGGCCTCACCATGGAACTGGGCATCCCGCAGGTGCGCGGCATCCTGCCCCGCGGCGGCACCATCCTCGGCTCCTCCCGCACCAACCTCGTCAAGATCGACGGAGGCATCGAGCGCACGGAGGAGAACCTGCGCAAGCTCGGCATCGATGCCCTCATCGCGATCGGCGGCGAGGACACCCTGGGCGTCGCGACCACCCTCACCGAGCACGGCTTCCACGTGGTGGGCGTCCCGAAGACCATCGACAACGACCTCAGCGGCACCGACTACACCTTCGGCTTCGACACCGCCGTCAGCATCGCCACTGAGGCGATCGACCGGCTCCACACGACGGCGGAGTCGCACCACCGCATCCTCATCTGCGAGGTCATGGGCCGTCACGCTGGCTGGATCGCCCTGCACTCGGGCATGGCCGGCGGCGCGAACGCGATCCTCATCCCGGAGGTCGAGTTCGATCTCGACGAGGTCATCGGCTGGGTCGAGTCGCGCTTCAAGGCCTCGTACGCGCCGATCATCGTCGTCGCGGAAGGCGCGCTTCCCAAGGGCGGCCAGCTGGTCACCAAGGACGCCACTCTCGACTCCTTCGGCCACGTCAAGCTCTCGGGCATCGGCGAATGGCTGGCTCAGCAGGTCGAGGAGCGCACCGGGCACGAGGCGCGCACCACGGTGCTCGGGCACATCCAGCGCGGTGGCTCGCCGACCGCGTTCGACCGCGTGCTCGCAACGCGCTTCGGCCTGAACGCCATCACGGCCGTCAAGGACGAGGCCTGGGGCACCATGGTCGCGCTGCGCGGCACCGACATCGTGCGCATCCCGCTGCAGGAGGCCACCGGGGTCCTCAAGACCGTGCCGATCGAGCGATACGAAGAGGCCAAGAGCTTCTTCGGCTAGTCCACCTGCGATGGGTGGCGGCGTGTGGCGGATTTCGAGCTCGAAATCCGCCACACGCCGCC
>CAYFLP010000056.1:0-11470 GCA_964344045.1 uncultured Bifidobacteriaceae bacterium | reverse complement strand
ACTGCCGCACCCACGATCGCCAGCGCGATCCAGCCGGTGAAGACGATGAAGCCCGGCAGCGGGCCCAGCATGAGCTCGCCAAGCTGCCGGATGCTGGTGAACGACGAGCCAGCATTCGAGGGCAGGTACTTCAGCACCACGTCCCAGCTGTCAGGGAGCAGGGCCGATGCCAGCGCCGGAAGGAACAGCACGGCGCCGAGCACGATGCCGATGGACGCAGCGGTCGTGCGCAGCAGGATCCCGATCGCAAGGCCGATGATTCCCAGGCCGAGGATGTAATAGGCCAGACCCAGGACACTGCGCGCGACGCCGTCGTCGCTCCAGGCGACCGTCGCTGCCCCGCCGTTCTCGAGGATGCCCATGCCGAGGAAGAACGCGGCCACGACGCCGACCACGACGACGGGGAGCACGAGGGCGATGAAGACCGCGACCTTGCTCCACAGGACGGGCAGGCGCGTGGGCACGGCCGAGAAGGTCGTGCGGATCATCCCGGTGCTGAACTCCCGCGCGCCGACGACGGCACCGAAGACGGCGATGATGAGCACCGCGAGGTCGGCGCCCGTCATGACGATGCCGAGGGGGCCGCGGAGGTTGGGGCCGTCACTGCCGCCGGGAGGCGAGATCTCGCCGCTGGCTACCAGGGCTGAGATGACGCCGAAGGCGATGATCACCACGAGCGTGGAAGCGATGGTGATCCAGGTGGAACGCAGGCTGCGGGCCTTGATCCATTCCGAGCGCAGGACGCGTGCGATGCTCATGCTGCACTCCCCTCGGCCGTCGAGGAGCCGTGGTAATCGACGGCATCTGCCGTGAGCTCCATGAACGCCTCTTCGAGTGACGGCGCGACGTCGGTGAGCTGGTGGAGGACGAGGCCATGGCGTGCAGCCGCCTCGCCCACTCTCGCAGCCTCGAGGCCGTCGATCTCGAGCTGGTTGGCGGATGACGACGTGATCATGACGCCGGGGGCGGCAAGGGCGTCGCGGAGCGCCGCCGCATCAGGCGACACGACGACAACGCGATGCTGCGAGCTCATGGCGATGAAGCCGGCCATCGACGTGTCGGCGAGGATGCGGCCGCGGCCGATGACGATCAGGTGCTCGGCGGTCATCTCCATCTCGCTCATGAGGTGAGAGGAGACGAATACCGTGCGGCCTTCGGCCGCGAGGTCCTTCAGCAGGTTGCGGATCCACAGGATGCCATCGGGATCAAGGCCGTTGACCGGCTCGTCGAGCATGATCACGCCAGGATTGCCGAGCAGTGCCGTCGCGATGCCGAGCCGCTGCCCCATGCCCAGCGAGAACCCGCCGGCATTCTTCGTGGCGACGTCCGACAGGCCGACCATGTCGAGAACTTCGTCGACCCGTGCCCGGCCGATGCCGATGGTGGCTCCCAGGGCGAGTAGGTGGTTGCGCGCAGAGCGGCCCTTGTCGACGGCCTTCGCCTCGAGCATCGCGCCCATCTCGGCCAGCGGTGCCGACGACTGCCGGAACGACCGGCCGTTGACGGTGGCCGTGCCCGACGTCGGCTTGTCGAGGCCGAGGATCGCGCGCATCGTGGTGGACTTCCCCGCGCCATTGGGGCCGAGGAAGCCGGTGACGATGCCCGGACGAACGGTGAAGCTGATGCTGTCGACAGCAGTGACATCGCCGTACCGCTTGGTCAGCTCAGTGACCTCGATCATGGAGGACTCCCGTCTTCAGGTGTCCACTATGCCTGCCCGGCGAGGATCGGGAATAGTGGGGGCATGGCTTGCGCGACCTGCAGGACGGCCCCATGATCTGGCTGATCGTCATCGGCGGCGTCACTGCTGGCTGCCTGATCGCGGTGGGCGTCACGGCCCTGGTCGACCTCGTCCTGGCGCGCAAGTTCGACGACTCCGACGATGACCGCGCCGGTGTGAAGATCGGTGCCGCATACGCCATCTACGGCATCATCATCGGCATGGCCGTGGTGTCGGCACAGGGCACGTACGACGATGCGCAGCAGTCCCTACGGCTCGAGGCCGGCACGATCATCTCCTCCTACCAGATTGCGCAGGCCCTGCCGCACGAGGAGGGCAAGCCGGTCCTCGAGGCCTTCAACGCCTACGTAGTGGCCGACTTGGCCAGCTGGCCAAGCCTCGCGTCGGGCGACGTCGACCTGACCGTGCCGATCGCCATGCGCGCGGTCTACGACGCTGTGCAGTCCCTGAGCGCATACGACGACGCCTCCAATGCCCAGAGCACCCTCATGTCGGCCCTGCAGACCATCGACCAGTCCCGCGCGAACCGCACTTTCGACGCGCAGAAGAGACTGCCCGGGCTCCTGTGGGCCTTGCTGATCGTCGGCGGAATCGTGGTCATCGCAATGGCGGCCTTCCTGCGGTTCAAGGATTGGCGGCTCCGCTTCGGGATGATCCTGGCAACGTCCGTCCTGATCGCACTGGGACTCATCACCATCTGGGCCCTGTCGAATCCCTACTCGTCGACAACGGGCATAAGCACCACGCCCATGGATTACGTCAAGGAACTGGCTAACCATCCGTCCGCGAGCTGACGCCCGGCGGCAGTGCGCTAGCCGAAGCTGTCGACGTGGATCCGATCGAGCTGGATCCCGTTCTCGTTGAGCACTTCCTGCACTGCGCGCACCATGGGTGGCGGCCCGGCCAGGTAGACCTCGGCACCGAGAAGGTCGTGGTCGGCCGAGAGCGCTGACGAGAGCAGCGCGGTCAGGGTGTGGGTCACGAGGCCCTCGCCGCCCGCCCAGGACTCGTCGGCCTGCACGAGGGCTCCGTGCAGGTACTGCCGGTGGGCCGCCTCGGTGATGGCCTCGAGCTCCTCCCAGCAGACGAGCTCGCTGCGCGTGGCCGCGCCGTAGAGCACGTGCACGTGCCGGTCGGCCCATGCCGGATCGCCGACGATGCTGCGCACCATCGACAAGATCGCGGATATGCCCGTGCCGCCGGCGATCAAGATCGCGGGCCGGTCGAGATCCCGAAGCCACATGTCGCCGTACGGCAGCTGCATGCCGAGCACCGCGCCTGGCTCGAGCGCGAACATGGCCGTGCTGCCGGGCCTGCCCTCATAGCGCTTGACGATGAAGGAGATCTCATTGGCCCCTGGCAGGCTCGACATCGAATAGCAGCGACGAAGGCCGTCCGCGATCTCCAATGTCGCGTACTGACCCGGCCGGAAGTCGGCCTCGACAGCCTCGCCGTTCGCAGCGGCCAGGGTGAAGGTGAACTCGCGGATGTCCGGGCCGATCTCCTCGATGCGCACGAGCGTCGCAGCCAGGTCGACCACGGGCCGCTCGGCCGGCGGCTGGTCGTCAATGCGCAGGGGCTTGACCACGCAGTCGCTCAGCGGCGTCGTCTGGCACAGCAGGAAGCGCTTGCGGCGCTGGTCGCGCTCATCGATCGCCGGAGCCTGGGCGAACAGGTACTCGAGCTCACCCTCGACCAGGGTGGCCTTGCATCGAGCGCAGCTGCCCCAGCCGCATTCGAAGGGCAGCCAGTAGCCGGCCCGGCGGGCTGCATCGAGGACGCTCTCTCCCGGCGCGACGACGAAGGAGTCATCAGTGCCCGCGAGGGCGACCCGGAAGCCCGGGTCGCCCTCGCGGGTCATGCGGGGGGCGTGATGAGGGGTACTCACAGCCCCGCGGCGGCCAGGACGTCGGCCCTCGCCTGTGCCGCCGCGTCAGTGACCTGCTGCACCTCGAGGCCGTGCGGGGCCTCCGCGAGCAGGTTCGCCCACGCGAATGCCATCTCGACCGCTGCGGGCGTCCACGCATCGGCCCAGGCCCGCACCACGTCGGCCATGGCCGGGTCGCGGGACACGGCGTACTTCACCAGGTCCGCCGTCCAGTCCACCGAGCGCTGGCTGTCGCGCTGGAACTCCGCGAGCATGAGGCCGAGGAGCTCGTCGCCATTGCGCTCGGCAAGCTGGCCGATGCACACGTTGACCATGGCGTCGATCGTCGGCTTGACCACCAGGTTCAAGGCCGCGAAGGCCTCGCCCCAGTCGTATACGCCCAGGAGCTCCTCGAGCACCTTGCGCATGGGCTGCCAGGCATTGCCCTTCTCCCACGCATCACGGGCCGTGGCTGTGTCGGCAATCGACGCACCGTGGGCATTGGCCATCCACTTGGTGAGATAGGCCAGTCGCTGCACGCGACGCATCTCATCGGCAGCCTGGAAGTTGGCGGCGTTGATGATGAAGGCACTCGGCGCCATCTGGCCGAGGTAGAGCGCGTCCATCTGCAGCACATGCAACGGGAAGCGCAGCGGCACGAGGATGGCCGTGAGCGCATCGACCCAGGCCTTGTCGTACGCCTCGACGCTGGCCGACTCCTCGTGGTGGTCGACGACGCCGTCGAGGTAGGTCTCGCGATCATGCTGCAAAGTGACGTACTCGCTGTAGGTCAGCTTCGCGGGATCGCGGAAGCCCTCCCAGTCGTCGACGTTGAAGGCCGAGCCTTCGCGGTTCTTGAGATACCACTGGTTGATAGGCGCTTCCGGGCCCATCTCGAAGGGTGCCGGCTCGCGACGGAAGTGATGGACGAACTGCGCCGCAGTCACTTCGTACACGCTCGGGCGACGCTTGACGTCACCGAGCCGGCTCCAGGTCTTCGGCGCCTTGCGCTCTGTCGTAGCCACGGTCAGTCCTCCCTTTCCAAGTACCAGACAACTTCTTCGTCGCCGACCTGCATGCGACCGGCGAAGCCAGCGAGCTGCGGCTCGATCTGATGCAGTTGCATCTTCTTGCCGAGCGCGTCCTCGAGGCTTGCCCGCGTCAAGAGGCAACGACCTGGGGTCGTGATGCGGATGTACCCGCCCTGATCGTCGACGTCCACGTCGACGTCAGGATTGTCGGTTTCGATGGCGCTGATCATCGCCTCCGCGAGCGCTGCATCCATGCCGCGCACCACGGGGCCCACCATCTTGGTGTTCGTTGACATGACCCTCCTTAGGTCAGATGTCGAAAGTCAGTTGCTGTCGTTGTCGAACCGGTTGTGATGGCGAGTGCCGTCTTGGGGAACCCCGAGCACGATGTCGTCGCCGTCGACCTTCACGAGGTATTCGTAGAGCTGGCAGCCCTCGGGGTTCGTTCCGGCACCGTTGGTGAGGTCGAACTCCCAGTTATGGCCCGGGCAGAGCAGGCGATTGGTGTCCGGATCCCAGGTCCCGTCGGCCAGGAGGATCTCCTGGTGCGGGCACATTCCCTGGAATGCCCGGACGTCGCTGTCGAAGGGATGGACGAGCAGGACCTGCTCGCCATCCACCTCGACATCGAGGATGTCGCCCTCCCACAGGTCAGCGGCATCTGCTGCCTTGACCCAGCGGACTTCGACGCTCATACGTACACGGCCTCCAGTACTTCCATCGGGCCGATGCCGCTCGTGGCGATCGTGGCGTCGTCCTCGAGGACGTTGCCCTGATACCGCACCTTCAATGCGCGGTCCTGCTGCGCTACTCGCTTGCCGACACCGTGGTACGCGATCGCCTCTGCGACCTCGCTCATCGGCTGCTCGTCATCGACGAGTGCGAGAACGACGACGAAGTCGCCCTCGGTGATGCCCTGGATCGGGAATGGCGCCATGGTCTTCCTCCTTCGCGCTCGTGACTAGGCCGACTTGGCGGCGGGGTTCTCGGGGAGTGCCCAGGCGTAGTCGTTTCCGTCCACGCCGCACTCCTCAGGCGACAGGCCCATGTAGGCAAGTGCGCCAGGGATGGTCGGCGGCTGGATCAGCCCGCCGAGGAGCCGGTCGATGATCGACAGGTGACCCGCGAAGGTCTCCGGCTGCTTCTCGAAGACCCACTTGCACGGCTCCGAGCAGAACGTGTAGCGGCGGCCGTTGTAGTCGACGACGTACGGCAGCGGGCTGTCGAGGTACCCGGCGGCATACCCGGCTGGCGTGCAGACCGGGAGCTGGCAGCTGTTGCACACCACGGGGAAGGTCTCTGGCAGCGTGAGCTCGGGATGGCCGGCGCGCACGTTGTCGCCCATGACGTCCCAGTACTTGCCGAAGGACTCGTTCCAGCCTGGGTACTTCTCCTCGAGCCACTCGCGCTCGGCCGGCGAGACGCCAGCCACCGGGTTCCACCACACGGTCGGGCGCCAGAAGTACACGCCCAGGTGGTACGCATGATGAGTCCAGTTCATCTCGTTGAGCAGCTCATCCCAGTACCACGGCTTCTCGAGGCCGAAGTCGCGGAACTGGTCGATGAACTGCTTGTTGATGAACTCGTCCATGAACTCCTTGAAGGAGTGGGTGCGGTTCTCGAGGGGCGTGTAGTAGTCCATCGACAGCCCGGTGAGGAGCGCGAAGAGCTTCCAGGCACGCCAGAACATGCGGTCGAGGAGGTCCTGCGCGACGTCGGCCTTGCCGGCCTTCGACAGCACCTTGATGGTCGGCTCGCCCTGCTGGGCATGGCGGGCCTCGTCCGTCTGGATCGACGAGATCAGCGCACCGAAGTCGAAGTCACCCACCTTCATGGCGTCCGCGGCCATGCCGAGGAACTGCAGGTTGGTGAAACCGGTCTCGAAGGTGAAGGTCAGCTGGATCGCGGTAGACACGGCATCGTTCGCGAGGAACATGTCGTCGAACAGGTGGCGCGCGGCGATGATGCCCCACTCGTTGGTGTGGTACGCCTTGTGCGCCCAGTCGAACTTCGGCTCCTTGGCCAGGGCCTGGTAGGGGAAGTACGTCTGCAGCTGGCCGTGGCGAGTCTCGTCGAGCGTGCCGAACGTCGCCATGTTGCGCCAGGCTGCCGCGCGGCCGAAGCGACCCATGCGGGCCTCGCCGATGCCCGCCTGGTACTCAGCGACTGCGATCGCGCCGTAGTGGGCGATGACGGCGGCCTTCCATCCCGGGTCCAGGTTGTCCCAGATGCTCGAGCGGTTGAGGACGTTGTTGACGGAGTACACGCCGGCGTCCTTGCCCGCCTGGTTGTGCACGTACTCGCCATAGGTGATCTTGTAAGGCTCGTCCCAGGCCCACCAGTCATGCGCTGGGACCCCGAAGCTGTTCGACAGCTCCTGCGGGAAGGCCTTGTCCTCGCTGATGTAGGACAGGTCCCAGTTCATGTCGCGGGTCAGGTCGTACCACTCCGACCGAGGCATCTTGGGCATCTCGGCTCCTTCCGGTAACCACGTCGTAGGGCGCCATTTCGTCGGCGCAGACGGAGCATGCGGCCATCGCAGTGGCCATGCAACGCCCATTCGGGGCCAATTCGCCCGCTCCAGTGGCCGCTGGCGGCCAACCCAAAATAGGGAAATATCGGGACAATTAGCCCGGCAATTGACGCAAACCAGTGACTGTGGCCTGCGTCACTGTGCTACACCTGGCTCATTGATGGGGGAGCTCTCGAAGGGGGAGCCATGTCGGCACAGCCAGGCGCAGCCTCGCTCGGACTCGATCATCACGATCATGTCTGCGGCTTCTACTACACCGAGGAAGAGCGCGACGCGATGCTTCTCCCGTTCCTGCGCGAGGGGCTGCAGTCCGGGGACAAGTGCGTTGCCGTCGTCGACTCGACGCGTCCGGCCGATGTGATCGCCGCCATCGACGGGGCTCCCACCGCGATCTCCAGCGGCCAGTTCGAGATCTACGACTCCGACGAGACCTACTTGCGCACCGGCTCGTTCGACCCTGACCTCACGATCGGCTTCTGGGAGAAGCGCGCGCAAGGCCTGGTCGACGACGGCGAGTACGAGTTCATCAGGCTGACCGGCGAGCTTTCCTGGCTCGATCGCGCAGAGACGCCGCGTGAGGACATCGTCCGCTACGAGACCTGGGCCGATCACTTCGTCACGCGCTTCCCGATGATGATCTTGTGCCTGTACGACCTGCGCAGGCTCGGAAGCAGCGTTCTGATGGACCTGCTGCGCACGCATCCCAAGCTGCTGATGGGCGGCCTGCTGCTCGAGAACCCGCACCACATCTCCGGCGACGAGTTCTCCGCAGCGCGGGCGTAGACATGGTTGCTCGCACGCGAGCAGTGCATCACGACACCACCGATGCGGTTCTTCGCGACCAGATCTCCAGCCTGCGCGGCCTGCTCGCCTTGTCCATGCTCATGACCGAGCGCCGGCAGCCAGACGAGATCTTGCACCTCGCGACCACAGCGGTGCCGGCGCTCGTCCCTGCGGAGGCCCTCGGCGCCCACCTGACTTTCGGGGAAGGCCCGCGCTGGCAGGCAACCACGCGCGAGCTGAACGAGCCGGCGATGCGAGCCGAGGTGCTCTCGCAGCTGCACCGGCTGCCCGGACTCGGTGGCGAGCTGTCGATCTCCAGCGCACCCTGGGCCTGGGCGTTCGGGCTGCTGAGCCCGTCGGAGACCCTTGGCTACTTCATCGTCACCGCCCAGCATCGCCCGGATGACGGAGAGCTGCTGCTGCTCCGCTCCCTCGCACAGCAGACCGGTATCGCGCTGTCGAATGCACGGCTGCATGCCAACAACCACGCCGCGAACGAGATGCTCACCGACTCCATCGCCACCCTGCGCCGCAAGACGGCGATCCACGACCGCTTCACCAAGGTGTCCCTCGCCGGTGACGGCCATCAGGGCGTGGTCGATGCCCTCTTCGAGCTCACCGGCCTTCCTGCGTCGATCGAGGATCGCCGCGGCCAGGTGCTCGCCAGCGCGGCACCGGAAGGTGCCCACGTCTCCCGCGCGACCTTCAGCTCGCGTCGCGAGAGCGTGCTGCACAGTGCGACCCGCAGCGGCCACCCCATCCGGGTCGACGATCGCATCCTCACGGTCGTCAGCCCGCACCCCGATGTCGTAGGCGTGCTCATGCTCGTCGATCCCGATGCCACCGCGGGAGACGACGTGTCAGTAGCACTCGAGCACGGCGCGACAGTGCTCGCCATCGAGCTCGCCCGCCTGCACGGCCTGGCCGAGACCGAGCTTCGCCTGGGCCGCAACCTCGTGTCCGACCTCATCACCGGCACCGGTGACGATGCGTTCAGCAGGGCGCAGGCCCTGGGGCATGACCTTCACGCACCGCATCGAGTCGTGATCATCGGCACGTCCGGCAGGAGCACACCTCCCGAGGACCTGCTGTTCCTCATCCGCGAGGAGCTCGGTGGCTCGATCTCGGCGCCGGGCAGCCAACCGCCGCCCCTGCTGCTGCAGTCCGGGCAGGCCATCATCGCCCTTATCCCGGCGAAGATCGCGGAGACCGAGGTGGTGCCGAGCCTTCTGCGCACGGCGGGCCGGGGCGCTCGCATCGGCATCGGCGGGATCTGCCGCAAGCCTGCCGACTACCCGCGTTCGCACCGTGAGGCCCAGCTTGCCCTGCGGCTCGCGCAACGCCCCCATCGCCAGGCGCACATCGTCAGGTACGACGACCTGGGCGTGTACCAGCTCCTCTCCGAGAGCGCGGATCCCCGTGCGCTCGAGGCGTTCGTGCATCGCTGGCTGGGCCCCCTGCTGCAGTACGACGTGCAGCACGACTCGGACCTGACCGCCACCCTCGCGGCATTCCTGGAGGCCGGGGGCAACTACGACGCGACCGGCCAGGTGCTGACCATCGGGCGCAGCACCGTCCGCTACCGCATCAAGCGCATCCAGCAGCTGACCGCACTCGACCTCAACGATCCAGAGACGCGATTCCAGCTGCAGCTGGCCAGCCGCGCATGGTCGACCGTGCAGGCCCTTACCTCCGGCTAGCGCTCGCAGCGAGGGTTACGGGCGCGCAGACACCCATGCGTGGGTAGCAGCCGATTCGACGATCGCCTCCAACGCCACTGCGCTGGCAACCGCATCGCGCAGGGTCGGCTGGCGCTCGCTTCCGTTCACGATGGCATCGACGAAGTTCGCCGCCTCGATCACCTTGCTGTCGTCGTATCCCATGACGATCCCCGCACCAGGCTGGAAGCGGAGGTACTCACCGTCTCCCGGGGCGCTGAAGGCAATCGTGGTCGGCTGCGCCGAGTAGTCGTCGCCCGTCGACACCGCGAGCTCCCCCGGGCGGCGGAAGTCCCAGCGCACCAGTCCCTTCGTGCCGTGCACCTCGAAGCCATAGGAATTCTGCTCGCCCACGGCTGCCCGGCTGGACTCCATGGTGACGGGAACGCCAGCAGTGGTGAGCATCAACGCCGACACGTAGTCCTCGTTCTCGACATCGCCCATCGTGATGGACGGGTCCTCGAGGTCGACAACCGCGTAATGGCTGCTGCCGGCGTCGACGAGCGGGCGCTGTGGGATGAAGGTCCGTGTCACCGCGACGAGGCGGTCCAAGTCGCCCAGCAGGAAGCGGCCGAGGTCGATGGCATGGGAGGCAAGGTCGCCCAGGACGCCATGGCCGCCCTTGGCGATCTCGTAGCGCCACGACAGCGGCCCGGCCGGATGAGCGGCGTAATCGGTCAGCAGCGACACCCGGCCATGGGTCGGACGGCCGATCGCTCCAGCTTCGATCAGCCCCTTCGCACGAGTGACGGCAGGGAAGTTGCGGTAGTTGAAGCCGACGCAACCGACCACGCCCGCCGACGTGACTGCATCGGCGACCGCCCGCGCATCGGCAGCGGTGAGCCCCACGGGCTTCTCGATCCACAGGTGCTTGCCGGCCTGCGCCACGGCCACGCCTATCTCGGCATGCAGGAAGTTCGGCGCCGTGACGCTGACGACATCGACTCGCGGATCGGCGATCACGTCACGCCAGTCCGCGTAGGCGGTCTCCACGCCGTGACGTTCAGCGAAGTCGGCTAGCTGGCCCGGCACCGAGTCTGCGACCGCCACCACCGTCGGCCGAACGCCGAGGTCGGCATAGTGGTGGTTCAGGCGCGCGAAGGATCTTGCGTGCACGTGTCCCATCCAGCCGGCACCGATGATTCCGACTCCGAGTTCGCGCGGCGTGCGTGCAGTCATCACTCGTTCCCTTGATCAGTTGGGCGATTCAGGTCTTCGCACGCACGTACTGCGGCGGCCAGTAGTCGATGTCGATGCCGAGCTCCCGGGCAAAACGCAGGCCCGCATGCGGATCCCGGAGCCACTCCCGGGCCATGAGCACTACGTCAGCCGCACCGGTGGCAATGATGTCCTGCGCCTGCTGGGCATCAGTGATCAGACCCACGGCACCCACCAGGGTGTCGACGTGATTCCTGATGTGTCGTGCGAAAGGCACCTGATAGCCCGGCCCGACTTCGATGGGGGCAGGCAGCAGACCTGCGGTCGAGATGTCGAAGAAGTCCGCACCGGCATCGACGCACCACTGCGCGACGCGCGCGGTCGACTCTGCCGTGACTCCGCCTTCGAGCCAGTCGGTCGCCGACAGGCGGACCATGACAGGTGCGTCGGGGCCGATGGCTGCACGGACGGCGGCCACCACCTCGACGAGCAGCCGGGCACGGTTCTCGTCCGAGCCTCCGTACTCATCCGTGCGCACGTTCGACAGTGGCGAGAGGAACTGGTGCAGCAGGTAGCCGTGAGCTGCGTGCAGCTCGACTGCCTCGAATCCAGCCCGCATGGCCCTGCTGGCCGCCAGTG
>CAYFLP010000055.1:2204-11481 GCA_964344045.1 uncultured Bifidobacteriaceae bacterium | reverse complement strand
GGTAGGCGTTGGCGAGGATGACCTGTGCCCCCAGGTCGCGCATGGCCTCGGGCAGCACCGCCTTGACCGTCGCCTTGGTCCCCACCGGAGTGAAGGCCGGCGTCGCGATCTCGCCGTGCGGGGTGCGGATCACGCCGGCACGGCCGCTCGTCCCGGCCAGCCGGGCCTGCACGTCGAAGCCGAAGGCATCACGGGTCACGGAGGTATCCAACCAAAGCGCGCCTGGGGCAAAGCGCGCCTGGGGCAAAGCGCGCCTGGGGCAAAGCGCGCCTGGGGCAACGCCCGCCTGGGACTGCTGTGACGCATGGGCCTGCCGGTGACCAGTGGTGTGCCGCACATCGAGCTGTCCACATGGATTGCGCGAAATCACTTGCGGACGGCGCGGGCGCGGGTCTACAACTGCCTCACTGCATCGACAGATGCAGGTCGGATCCAACAGTCGGCCGTCGAGGGCGACAGCCGCGCTGGCCGCACGGCCGGTGAGGGTGCTCCCTGACCTCGTGTGCTGGCGGGTGTGCCGGCTAGTGGATGCGACGAAGGCCCGTTCGAACCCTTAATTCGAACGGGCCTTCCGCATGTACGTGCCCGTCCAGGCTAGATGCACCGCCAGGTGCCTCACGTGCGCCACGCCCAGTAGGGATCATGAGAGGTGTCACGTACGGTGGCCACATGGCCATTCGTCGCGAAGCCCTCGCACAGCACGCACGCCGCGCGCGGCCAGGGTCGCCGAGGAAGCGCGCCTCGTGGATTGCGCTCGCCGCGGTGAGCGGCATGCTGGCACCCTTACTCGTGAGCGCCAGTTCCGCTCCGGGCGCCGTTGCAGCACCTGTCAGCACTGGTATCCCTGCACAGGTCGCCGCCGCGGCCGATCCGCTCGAGGCGTTCTACGGGCAGCAGTTGGCCTGGTCGCGCTGCGAGGGCGGGATGTCCTGCGCCTGGCTCACGGTGCCCCTGGACTATGCGCAGCCCGCCGGCGAGTCGATCCGCATCCGCGTGTCGAAGTCCGAGGCCACGGGCCCGGCCGAGCAGCGCATCGGATCGCTCGTCGTGAACCCGGGCGGCCCCGGCGCCTCCGGCCTCCAGATGCCCAGCTACCTCTCCAGCCTGGTTTCGCCGGAGGTACGGCATTCCTTCGACATCGTCGGCTTCGATCCTCGAGGCGTGGGCGACTCGGCTCCCGTGACCTGCATGACCGGTCGCCAGACCACCCGCTGGCTCCAATCCGACCCGGCGCCCCTCACCTTGGCCGGCGAGCAGGCCACCATGGCCCAGGCCCAGGCCCTGGCGGACGGCTGCCTGCGCATGTCCGGCGCCTTGGCCCGGCACGTGGGATCCGAGGAGACCGTGCGCGATATCGACATCCTGCGCGCAGCGCTGGGCGACGACAGGCTGAACTGGCTCGGCTTCTCGTACGGCACCTACATCGGCTCGCTCTATGCCCAGGCATTCCCTGAGCGCGTCGGGCGGTTCGTGCTCGACGGCGCAGTCGATCCCACCCTCAGCGTCATGCAGATGTCCGAGGGCCAGAACGAGGGTTTCCAGCTTGCGCTGCGTCGCTGGGCACGCGACTGCGCGACGCGGGCTGCCTGCCCCTACCAGGGCTCGGGCCGAGCGGTCGTAGCCGGCGTGAACCGGCTGTTCACCCGGCTGCGCACCTCCACCCTGCCGGGCATCTACTCCCCCGTGCGGCTCAGCGACGCTGTCACGGCCGTGTTCATGGCGCTCTACTCGCCAGATACCTGGGCATGGCTGCGCAAGGCGCTCGCCCAGGCGGAGCGCGGCAACGGCAAGGGCCTCTCGACGCTGGCCGACGCGGCGTCCAGCAGGTCCGGAGTCAACAAGTACGACGACAACATGGCCAGCGCCTTCCCCGCGATCTCCTGCTGGGACGCTCCGGCGCCCCCTGGCCGCGACGGGTTGAGCTCGGCCGCCGATGCCTGGGCGAAGGCGAGCAGCTCGCCCGTCCTGGCCCGGGCGATGGCATGGAGCAATGCACCGTGCTCACAGTGGTTCGGGCACAGTTCCCGGGGTGCCGTGCCGGCCTCGTCGACCACGACTGCGCCGATCGTCATCGTCGGCAACACCTACGACCCCGCAACGCCCTACGCGTGGGCCCGGGCCCTGTCCAGGCAACTTCCCACGTCGACCCTGCTCACCTACGTGGGAGACGGACACACCGCATTCGGCGCCGGGTCGGCGTGCGTGGATTCCGCCGTGAACTCCTATCTCGTCAGCGGCGTGCCGCCGGCCGCTGGCACCCGCTGCCGCTAGCCGACCTGCTTGCCGGGGTCGTTCGGGTCGTCGAGCGACGACAGGAATTGCTCGAGCTGGGCAGCGATCTCATCGCCCGTCGGCATCGGCTCATCAGCGAGGTCACCGAGCCCGGACGCCGCAGCGCCTGCGCGCACGCCCTGCTGGTCGTACTGCTCCTCGAGCGCAGAGATGACGACTGCGATCTCGGCATTGCCCTCGACCTGCGCCGCCACGTCGCGGTCGGCACCGGCGGCCGTCTCCTCCAGGTCGCCCAAGGGGATGCGCACGGCGGCAACGTGCTCGAGCCCATGGATGATGGTGAGCACTGCGCGCGGGTATTCGAACTGGACGAGGTAGTGCGGCACCTGCGCCGTGATGCCCATCGACGGCAGGCCGCCCTGGGCCAGGTGGAACTCGAGCATTGCCGGCACGTGGCCGGGAACCTCTATCTCGCCGACCTGGGAGGTGAAGCCAGCCAGGATCTCGGGCTCGCTGCCGTGCAAGGTCATGCCCAGGGGGCGCGTATGGGGCACGGGCCACGGCATCGAAGTCAGGCCCACGGCCATGCCGACCTGGTACCTGTCGATGATGAGGTCGACGGCTGCCATGAACCGCTGCCACTGGTAGTCAGGCTCCGGCCCGTGGAGGAGCAGGAAGGGACGGCCTTGCGCATCGATGACCTCGTGGAGGGTCACCTGCGGGATGTCGACTGACACGAAGTGATCGACCACGTACTGCATGGCAGGACGGCGTGCTCGATAGTCGAGGAGCTCGTCGGGGTCGAAGGTCGCCACGAGCCGGTGCTCGCACGTAGCGAGGATGTGCTGGGCCGTCAGGCGCACACCGTGCCCGGCATCGACGAACCCCGTGAAGGCGTAGACCAGGACCGAGCCCGGGGGCACCTGGGCAGGAGCGTGCTCGATGAACAGCTCACGCGGATCGCGCATGCCGGCCTCCTCTCGCTGGGTTGATCACGGCCGAACGGGCAGATCCTCGAACCAGGTGGATCGTGGCACCCCGGGTAGATCCAGGTACCACTGTGCCATAGCGACAACGCCACTTGGTGTTGGCGCATTCCTGCCGTTCGCGGTGAGCGGACACGGCAGCGCGCGCTAGGAGGCGGCCGACTCCTCGGCGGCCGGAGCTTCGGCGGCCTGAGCATCGCCGGCCTGACCATCGCCGACCGGCACGTCGATGGCGGTCTGGACCGCGCCGGCCTTCTTGGCCCGCGGCTTGCGCGGCTTGGGTGCCACGACGGCATCGGCAACGGCCTCGTCGGCACGCGAGACGGTGTCCGCGACAGGTGCAATGGTCACGGCCGGCTCCGAAGGCCACACGGAAGCAGGAACGGCAGGGGCAGTGGGCACGGGCTCGGCGTCATGCCACTGCACGCCGGAAGACTCCTGCTGGCGCCTCCACCACACGACCGCGGCCGCGGCCGCACCCAGCACTGCGGCACCCGCCAGCAACTTCTTCATGACTCGACGCTAGCACCGCTGCTCAGCGCTTGCGGGCGGCGTCCTTCAAGAAGCCCATGAACATGCTGGTCACCTCCGGACTCGCCAGGAAGGCAGCCTGTTCCGCCGAGCCCAGCCCCAGGGCGTACTCGCACACGCGCGCCCACGCATGGCCGACAGCCTTGGTGAGCGAGCCGGCAACGGCGGCCGAGATGACCGAGCCTGCCACCGCGCCGCCGGGGATGAACTTCAGCAGGCTGGTGACGGCATACCGGCCAGCCATCGTGGCCCCACCGGTCAGCACGACGGAGCCGGCAACGGCCAATGCCTTCGATCGAGCAGGCGGAAGGCCGTAGGCAGCCGTGATGCGCGCGATCATGGTCACCTGGTTGGGCACCAAGATCGCGGCGTCAGCGAAGGGGATCGGCGTCGCGCCTACGCCAGCGGCGACGGCGACCGCCTGGTTGATGATCGCCGTCACGGCTTTTTTTTTGCGCCCCACATCGACGACCTGCGCGGCCGTCAGGGCACTCTCGACGGCCTCGGGGACGACCGCGTAGGTGTCGTCCAGCAACTGCTGGAGACCGAACACCGGTGTCGCGTGGAAAGGATCGCTCAGCGCATTGGTGAGGACTACCCGGCCCCGGGGACGGATCGGCAGGCCCAGCGACTCGATGTACTCGGCGAACTCGAGCGCCTCGGGGTGCATGACCCCGTCCCGGCTGGGCACCTGCGTCATCACCATGATGACCGGCAGCCCGAGGTCGGCGAGGGCGCGCACGAACATCGCCTGTGCAGCCTCGAAGCGCCTGTCGGACCAGCGCACCAGGTACCAGGCGGCATGGATGCGCTGGTCGATCGGCAGCGCCTGCTGCTCGCCCACGATCCTGCGCAGGCCATCGACGATCGCATCCCCCGCCGTGCCCGTCTCGAACCCCTCCGAGTCGTACAGGCCCAAGAAGCCGTCCGGGTGCCGGTAGTAGACCAGGCCCTTCGTGACGGGCCGGCCCACGCCGGTAGCCGCCACGTCGCGGCCGAACACGGCGTTGACCAGCGTCGACTTGCCCACTCCCGTCTTGCCGAAGACCGCCAGGTTGAAGCACCCCAGGGCCGCGAAGGCCTCGGCCAGCCGCTGCTCGAACATGCCCTCGACCTGGTTCTGCGACAGGTCGGATGCCTGCGCAGGCGAGGATCCAGGGCTACCGGACGGCGTGGTCACGTCACCACCGTACGCGAGAACGGGGTGTGCCCGGGTTAGCGTAGGGAGGTGAAGCTCGTCCGGCGCACGATCGCGCTCGTCGCCCTGGCGATCGTCGTCGTCGCTGCCTTCGGCGCCTGGCAGGCGTACCGGGCGGTTCGCGACAGCGGCCTGCTCAGCACAGGCGTGCTCGGCACAGGGGTGCTCGCCGGGCCCGTCGTCGTGCCCGAGGAATACCGGCCGCTCATCAAGCGCGCCGCCCAGCGCTGCCCAGCGGTGCCGATGGAGGTCCTCGCAGCGCAGATCGCCGCCGAGAGCGGATGGGACGCCGGCGCTGAGTCCCCTGCTGGCGCGGTCGGCATCGCGCAGTTCATGCCCGAGGTGTGGAAGCAGTTCGGAATCGACGCCAACAAGGACGGCTCGACCGACATCCGCGATCCGCACGACGCGATCGCATCGGCCTCGCGCCTGAACTGCATAAATCGCCGGCTGGTCAAGGATGCTTCCGGTGACCGCCTCGAGAACACGCTGGCTGCATACAACGCCGGCTACGCGGCGGTCCTGAAGTACGACGGCATCCCGCCGTTCCCCGAGACCCAGGACTACGTCGCGAAGATCGTCCAGTCCTCCAAGTCCATCGTCCTGTCGGACTGACGGCCGCCGGCTAGCCGGACGGGCTGAGGTTCCAGGCCTTGAACTCGCGACGGATGGCCTCGCGGGCTCGCTCCATCTGCTCGGAGACCACCCGGCGCTGCGCCCACTGCAGCTCGCGGTCGCGCAGGGCGTGCTCGATGCGCAATAGCTGGTCGGGCGATGCGGGCAGGTCGTAGACCTGCACGACGAACCGGGCGATGTCCTCCCGGTAGTCATGCCCGCGCCTGCCGAACACCCCCGGCACGACCTCCATCGCATTGACCAGGTCGACGCCAGTGAGCACGAAGGTGGTGCCCGGGCGCCAGGTGGTCGACTTCGGCACGCCGCGCGGGCGATCGTTCGCGGGCCCGAGCCACCAGGGCTTGCGCAGCAGCAGGTTCGTGCCGAACTTCGGGATCGGGTCGTCGTAGTGGCTGAGCAGCACATGGCGGATCCCCGCGCGCTGCTCGTCCGGAAGGTTCAGGTAGTCACCGAACGAATCGAGCTCGACGACGGCGCCCTCGGGATCGATCCGCTCCGGATCCAGCCTCCAGGCCTTCGCGAACTCGGTGGCCGACGGCGAGCCCAGGAAGATCGACGAGTGGACGAAGTCGCGGTCCATCGCAGCCACCGTGCGATGGCGCCACACGTCCTGGAGGGTCAGTGCCCCGAGGCTCTCGCCGAACAGGACCACACGCGGGCGCCTCTCGGGCGCCATGCCGCGCAGGTAGCCGGTCACCGCGTGGATCATGTTGCGGTTCTGCTCGACCGCCAGGTCCGTTCGCGTCAGGGACATCGGCGACGGGAGGAGCGAGTACTGCATCGTCGCCGTCGCGCAGTCGCCACGGGTGAGGTATTCCAGTGCTTCCGCAAGGACGTAGTTGACGTAGCCGGAACCGGTCGGAGAGGCCAGGCATAGCACCTTGCGGTCGAAGGCCCCGGTTCGCACGAGCTCGTCCATCACTAAGTCGATGCGGTCCTCGACCTCGACAGCGGAGTCCAGCCCGACGAAGACGCGGATGGGATCCGCCAGCGCCGGCTCGCGCATGACCGACGCGATCTCGTCCTGGGTCAGCGCCATGTTCACGAACCGGCGGCCTTCGCGCGACAGCGACTCGAAGCTCACCGTGCTGCCGGGGCCACCGGAGACGGCTGCCGACGTGGGCGCAGTGCCATAGGCGGGCTCGATGGCCGCGCCGCCTTGCTCGACGCGGCGCACGGCGTACTCGTAGCCCGCGTAGAGCGTGCCTCCGAGCAGGGCCAATGACACCGCATGGCCGATCGGGTTCGACACCGAGTCATAGCTGGGCGCGACGCGCGACACCGCACCGGAGACCCCCGTCGCGATGGCACGCTCACCCGCCTCGAGGGCCAGGACGCCCGCGCTGACCCCCAGCGCCACCAGGACGGAGTTCCGGGTTGAGACATCTGCGATGGTCTCGTCGCCGGCGGCCTGGGCCTCCACGCGCGTGCGATGGATGCGGTAGGCCGAGTAGCCGATGCCGGCCGGCAGCGCCACGGGCACCCTGGTCAGCCACCGCGCGCTGGGAGTGCCCTCCGTGAGCACATCGGTGACGCCGATGACCGCAGACAGGGCCGCGCCGACGAATGCCACGCGCGCGGTGCGATCAGCCGCCACGCGCAGCAGGCCCCGGCGCAGGCGCTCGTCCTCACGCGCAGGCAGGGCTCGGGCAAGGCCCTCGGCGACTGCCCCGACCACAGCGTTCGTGCCCACCGTGAAGGCAACGCGAGCGGCAGTCGAAGCCGTATCGCCACGCCCCCGGGTGACCGCCCGGCCGACGGACTCGATGGCCGACTGGGTTGCTGCCACGGCCGACAGGGTCGTCGCGGAGATGACGCCCGTAGCAACGGCCTGGTGCAAGGTGCCGCGCGGCTGCAAGCCTGGCTCGAAGGACGGGCCCACCGAGGCCGCGGCGGCGAAGAGCGCAACGCGTTCGCTGAGGGTCCGGTCAGGGCCCAGGGCGCCGACGACACGGGAGGCGAGTGATCGCCCGATCGGCAGGTCGATGGAGGACATGCCGGAATCCTGACATGCGGCCCGGCTGCGCGCCTTAGGCAATGACCACGATCGACTGGAGATTCTCGACGGCGACCAAGCCCCCGGCCGTGACCAGGCGCCGCGACTCCGACGTGAATCCGCCCTGCTGCGCGGTGGTGCGTCCTTCGAACCACAGGGATGAGCCGGGGGCGAGCGAAGCCGGCGGGACGCAGACAGTCGCTGCGAACATGACGGTCGCCATGGGACGCAGGGCCGCCTCCGCCGCTAGGGATGCAGGCCACCAGGAGTCCACCAGGGCCAGGAGCGACGCCGCCGTCCATGGGGTCGGCACGGCGAAGGACACCCAGCCGCTTGCGCCGCCGTGGTCCTGCGTCGCAGGCATCCCGGCGTGCGGGCGGAATTGCAGGTGCCGGGCGAACGACGGCCCCGGCGGGACAGGCATCTGCCATGGCTCGCATGCCTCGAGCGCCACCGGCGGGGGGCAGGCTGGCGGGACGACTGCAGGGGTCACGTCGCGATCGGCACCCGTGACGATGGTCGCCGCGGCTCGCACCGACCCATCGACGCCGCGGATCTCGGCACGCCAGGTCGAAGCAGACGAGCCTCGTCGCACGCACGTCGCAGTGACCAGGTGCTCGCCAGCCAGCACGGGCGCGGGAATCTCGCAGGTCAGGGAGCGGACCACGCGATGCGGTTCGCCCTGGGCCTGCTCGACCGCAGTGACCATGGCCCCGACGACGAGGCCGCCCCAGGCGCCGCGTCCTTGCTGCCAGCCGTCCGGCACCAGCCAGGTGAACTCTCCGCGTGCGCCCCCGGACAAGGCGGTCGCCAGCTCGAATGACTCCGCGGGCTGCTGCTGGGCCACCGGACGCCCTGCTAGGCGCTGGCGTTCTGCGTCACGCCAGCGGGCTGGGCTGTGCTCGTGAGCTGCACGGTGCCAGAGCCGCTGCCGAGGGCAGACTTCTTCAGCCAGTCTTCCCACGGGATGTTCCACAGGCCGCCGGGGCCATTCCACTCCGGAACTGTCTCGCCACCGGTGTTCGAGTAGAGAACGACATCGCCGGGGATCGTGTTGTCGTAGATCCACTTCGCATCGGACTCGAACATGTTCGTGCAGCCGTGCGACCCGTTGTAGCGGCCGATGCGGCCGTACGCCCACGGAGCCGAGTGGATGAACTCCCCGGTCGGGGTCAGGCGCGTGTTCCAGGGGATGTCCTCGAGCACATAGGGCTCCTCGACCGAGGTGTCGAGGTTGAGCGAGGTGCTCGTGTACGTGTGCGTGGGCTCCTTGTCGGTGCTGATCACCTTGACGCCGTTGCGGGTCTCCCATTCGCTCTTGCCCAGCGAGACGGGAAACACCTTCTTCTTGACCCCGTCGACGATGACCTTCATGCGATCGGTCTGGCCGTCGACCTTGATGATCATGCGACGAGCGGTCTGGAACTCATAGGTGGTGTCGAGAGAGTCGCTGCCCACGACATAGGAGCCCTTGGACTTGCCCATGACTGCCCGAGCCAGGGTCGACGTGATGGCGATGTCCGAGCGACCGGGCCAGTAGTTCTCCGGCCGGAAGACCGTCGTCTTGTCGTCGAGCCAGCCCCAGGCGCCCTTGACCTTCTTGGTACGCCCGTCGGGGAGCTTCGCGGTGACCCGAAGGTGGCTCTCGACCACGGCCTTGTCGGGAATGGCGGTCGAGTACGTGATCTTCGGCAAGGT
>CAYFLP010000055.1:0-2194 GCA_964344045.1 uncultured Bifidobacteriaceae bacterium | reverse complement strand
GTTCGACGAGTTCGGGCGGGAGCGGCTGGTCCGGAAGGATGCGGTGCTGACCGCCGAGACGATGGCGGACATCCCCTTCCTCGCCCTCGTGCGGGCGAAGGTGCGCACGGAGGACGCCGGCCTCGAGCCGGACCTGCGCGCCATCGACGCCCAGCGAATTGCCTGCCGCATTGAACTTGGCGAAGGCCCAGGTGCGCGGCGAAGGCAGCTTCGCGGGCTTGGAGGGGTCGTAGACGTGCGGCACGCCGGTCTTCGGCGCACTGGGAGCGCCCGGACCGGAGGCATTCACGGCGCGGACGACGACGAAGTACGTGGTGCCGTTCTGCAGGCCCGTGACTCGGCAGGTGAGCGAGCCGGCACCGCACGACAGCCAGGACAGGCCGTTCAGGCTGAAGTCGTAGCTGGTGATCGGGCTGGTCCCCGAGCTGGCCGGGGGTCGGACGGTGACGTCGAGGACGCTGCCGGTCGGGAGGGCCTGGACGGACTCGATCGAGGCCTGGCCGGGGAGCGCCGCCGAGGCGTCTGACGCGGACGCAGGCGGCGTATCGGACGCCGAGACAGCTGCCGTGCTGGCCGGGGCCGTCGGGGCTGGCGAGGGCGACTCCGCCGCCCATGCAGGGGCGGCCAGTGCCAGGCCGAGGACCAATGCTGTGGGCGCGGCGATCAGGGCATGCTGCCGCCTTGTTCGATTGCGCATCCCATAAGGGTAAGGCCTGAGCCCGCCTGCACTGACCAACCAGCACGTGACCCGTGCTACTACGCTGGACATCGCACACGCGCAGCAGCGAGCACATGCGGAAGGAACACCGTGGCCACGGACTCCCACGAACCACGCATCGCCGGGTTCGGTCCCAACGAGTGGCTGGTAGACGAGATCTACGAGCAGTACCTCGCCGACCGCACGAGCGTCGATCCGGCGTGGTGGGAGTTCTTCGAGGGGTATGCGCCGCCCGACTACTCCCCGCACGCAGCGGCTGCGTCCGCGGCAGCTGCCGCGCTCGCGCCAGCCCCATCGGCCCCGAACGCGGGCGCTGCAGCGCCTGCTGCACCCGCCACGGCTGCGGCACCCGCTGGGCCGGCCGAACCGTCGGCGCCGGCGGCACCGGCGCCGGGCGTAGCGTCCGAGAGCGCCGACATCGCTGTCCTCAAGGGCCCGGCCGCACGTGTGGTCGAGAACATGGAGGCAAGCCTCGCCATCCCGACTGCCACCAGCGTGCGCGCGGTCCCGGCCAAGCTCCTCGCCGACAACCGCACGGTCATCAACAACCACCTGGCACGCGGCCGGGGTGGCAAGGTCTCGTTCACGCACCTCATCGGCTTCGCCGTGGTTCGTGCCCTGCGCGAGAACCCCGGGATGAACTTCGCCTTCGCCGAGAAGGACGGCAAGCCTGGCGTCGCCAGGCAGGAAGAGGTCAATCTCGGCCTGGCCATCGACCTCGCCAAGCCTGACGGCAGCCGCCAGCTGCTCGTCCCCAACATCAAGGGCGCGCAGGCCATGGACTTCGCCTCCTTCTGGGCGACGTACGAGGACCTCGTCCGCAAGGCGCGCAACGGCAAGCTCGAGGTGCGCGACTTCCTCGGCACCACGATCTCGCTGACCAATCCCGGGACCATCGGCACCGTGCACTCAGTTCCGCGGCTCATGCCCGGGCAGGGCTGCATCATCGGCGTCGGCGCCATGGAGTACCCGGCCGAGTGGCAGGGCGCTTCCGACGAGTCGATCGCGCGGAACGCAGTGTCGAAGATCCTGACGCTGACCTCCACCTACGACCACCGCATCATCCAGGGCGCCCAGTCAGGGGAATTCCTCCGGCGCATCCACCTGCTGCTGCTGGGCGAGGACGACTTCTACGACGACATCTTCCGTTCGCTGCGCGTGCCCTACGAGCCCGTCCGCTGGGCGAAGGACATCTCCGCGAGCCACGAGACCGACCTCGACAAGACAGTGCGCGTGCAGGAGATCATCCACGCCTACCGCGTGCGCGGCCATCTCATGGCCGACACCGATCCGCTCGAGTACCACCAGCGCAGCCATCCCGACCTCGACGTGCTCTCGCACAAGCTGACCCTGTGGGACCTCGACCGGGAATTCACGACCGGCGGATTCGGCGGGAAGCCGATCATGAAGCTGCGCGACATCTTGAAGGTGCTGCGCGACTCGTACACGCGCACCATCGGCGTGGAGTACATGCAC
>CAYFLP010000054.1:0-11486 GCA_964344045.1 uncultured Bifidobacteriaceae bacterium | reverse complement strand
AGCACGGCTTCGGGCTCGGTCTTCGTCAGGCTCGAAGGCCAGTCGCCAACGTCCCTGCGCGTCGACGCAGTGTTCACCTGGCCCGACGCCGGGCGCTCCTTCGGCATCCTCGTCCTGGCCTCGGTGCTGTCGGCGATCATCGGCGGGGCTCTCGTGGCCACGGGTGCGGGCCGCTCGGGCCGTGGCCGCCATCGTCGACCGACTCTCGTCGAGGGCTCAGGTGGATGATGGAGGGCGCGACCGCGTCCTGACCCTCCCCAACGCGCTGAGCGCACTGCGCCTGCTGGCCATCCCGCTGTACCTGTGGCTGATCATCGTCGCCGAGGCCGACGTATGGGCCTTCGCGCTCCTGGTGGCGGCAGGCGCCACGGACTGGCTCGACGGATACCTTGCCAGGCGCCTGCACCAGCACAGTCGCATCGGCCAGCTGCTGGACCCGCTCGCCGACCGGCTCTACATCGCGGCCACTCTCATCGGCCTCGCCGTGCGCTCGATCATCCCCTGGTGGCTGGTCCTGCTGCTCGCTGCCCGCGAGCTGTTGCTGCTGGCGCTGCTACCCGCATTGCGCTCGGCCGGACGCATTGCCCTTCCGGTCACGTACGTGGGCAAGACGGCGACGTTCGCGCTGCTGTGGGGATTCCCGATCCTGCTGCTGTCCACCGCGCCGGGCTGGTGGGGGGCGCTTGCCCGCGGAATCGGATGGGCCTTCGTCATCTGGGGGACTGCGCTGTACTGGTGGGCGGGCATACGCTACGCGCAGCAGGCCATGGGCCTGCACCGGCAAGGAGAGCGCTAGGCGTCCCATCGAGGGGGTGTGCATGCAGGCCGTTGTGATGGCTGGCGGCACGGGCACCCGGCTGCGCCCGCTCACGACGTCGACTCCCAAGGCGCTGCTCCCGCTCGTGGGCGAGCCGATGCTCGCCCGGGTGATCGAGCACCTGGTCGCGAACGGGGTCACGACCTGCGTCGTCACCCTCCAGCACCAGGCGAGCACGATCCTGAAGTACTTCAGCTCCGATGCCGTCAACGGCATATCACTGCGGTTCCTCACCGAGCCCCGTCCGCTCGGGACGGCCGGGTCGGTCGCATATGCGCGCAGCTGGCTTGAGGACGACGACACGATCGTCATCTCGGGCGACTGCCTCACCGACATGGACCTCCAGCACCTGGTGTGGAGCCACCGCGAACGCCAGGCCGACCTCACGATCGCGCTCGCCCGCAGGGCCGACCCGCGCAGCTACGGGGTCGTCTCGCTCGACGATGCGGGCAAGGTGATGAGCCTGGTCGAGAAGCCGACCTGGGCCGAGGTGGCGGACGACACCGTCAACACGGGCGTCTACGTGGTCAGCCCGCGGCTGATGGCAGAGCTCACCGCCGACGACCCGGTCGACTGGGCGAATGACGTGATTCCCCGCCTCCTGCGCGAGGGCCGTCCTGTCTACGGCGAGATCGTGGATGCCTACTGGGAGGACGTGGGCGGCTTCGCCAGCTATGCGCGGGCCCACCGGGACGTCCTCGATGGCGCGGTGCGCACGCGCGTCGACGCCTTCGAGGTATCGCCCGGCGTGCTCGTCGCAGCAGGCGCTGAGGTCTCGCCCGAGGCCGAGCTCGTCGCCCCCTGCTACGTCGGCCCCTTCGCGAAGATCGAGAGCGAGGCTGTCATCGGGCCCTACACCGTCGTCGGCACCAATGCGCTGGTGCGCGCCCGCGCGGTCGTCGAGCATGCGGTGCTGCATCCCAATGTCTTCGTCGGCAACGATGCCGAGCTGCGCGGCTGCATCGTAGGACGTGCCACCGAGGTGCGTGACGGCGTGCGCATCCTCGACGGCTCCGTCGTAGCCGACAACTGCACCCTCCTCGACGGGAGCGTCATCGGCACGGACGTCCTCATCTACCCAGGCAAGACCATCGACGAGGGAACGGTCGTCGACGAGTCCGTGGTCTGGGAGTCGCCCACGCAGCGCCAGGTGTTCACCGACAAGGGCGTGCGCGGCATCGTCAATGTCGACATGACGCCCGAGCGCATCGTGCGCCTGGCCGGTGCCTTCGCCACGATCCTGCCCAAGGGCGCGACAGTGAGCCTCGGCCGCGACCACTCCAAGGCCGCACGCTCGCTCAACCGCGCGCTCGCGGGCGCGCTGACGTCAGCCGGGTGCACCATTCGTGACCTGCGTACGGCCGTTGCACCGCTCATCCGCAGTGACACGTCGCGGCACTCCGATGGCGGGGTCATCCTGCGCACTACGCCCGGCCGCCCGGACAGCATCGACTGCATGTTCCTGAACAGCAGCGGCGGTGAGCTCGATCCCGGCCCGCGCGAGGCGCTGGAACGCATCTACACGCGCAAGGAGTTCCGGCGGCCGCTCC
The DNA here is from genome assembly GCA_964344045.1 of uncultured Bifidobacteriaceae bacterium. Taxonomy (GTDB): domain Bacteria; phylum Actinomycetota; class Actinomycetes; order S36-B12; family S36-B12; genus UBA10649. The sequence continues at coordinate 9,119 of CAYFLP010000054.1, read as the reverse complement.
CGACGGACATCGGCGACATCAGGACCCCTCATCGCGTCCTGGACGACTACGTCCATGACCTCGAGCGGCTAGTCGACCTCGATGCCATTCGCGGGGCCAGCCTGCGGCTGGTGGTCGACGCCGGCGGCGGCCCTGCGATCGCCCCGCTCGCGTCGATCCTGGGCAACATGGCGATCGACGCGCTCACCGTCGGCGCCTCGACCCAGGAGCAGGCTGCCGCCGACACGCCGGCCCTGCGCGAGGCGGCCATGCGGCGCCTGAGCGGGCTCGTGGTGTCGTCGGGCGCCAACCTGGGGCTGCGGGTCGGTCCGATGGGGGAGCGGCTCAGCGTCGTCGACAACCTGGGCCACGTCGTCGACGACGGGCGCATGCTCCTGGTGTTCTTGGACCTCCTGGCGGCACAGCGGCGCCATGGGACCTTCGCGGTGCCGGTCACGGCGAGCAGGCTCGCCGAGCAGGTGGCCGACTTCCACGGGGTGGGCGTGCGTCGCATCGGCACGGGTCCTGCGGCGCTCGCATCCGCCGCGACCCACGGCGACGTGCTGCTCGCGGGCGACGGCCGGGGCCGCTTCGTCCTGCCGGCCATGGGGCCGGGGCCCGATGCCATCGCGGCGCTGGTGACCTTGCTGTCGCTCATCGCCGCAACGGACCTGTCGCTGGCCCAGCTCAATGCCCGCATTCCCGAGACGGCGATGGTGCGACGGGCCGTCTCGGTCGCATGGCACCTTCGCGGGTCCGCCATGAGGGCAGTGCGCCAGGCGGCCGCCGACTACGTAGTCGATGCCACCGACGGCCTGCGGATCGCCGAGCCGAATGGCGACTGGTGCCTCGTGGTTCCCAGCGACGACCAGGCCGTGTTCGACATGCATGCCGAGGCAGCTACCCGCGAGGATGCGCTTGCCATCATCGACAGGTGGCAGGTCGTGGTGGAGTCCGTGCACTAGCAGCCACTCGGTTAGAGTTCGCCGTGACAGCCAAGGAGGAGCCATGTTTCCCGATGACCTGAAGTACACGCCCGAACACGAGTGGGTACGCGTGAACCCCTCGGGAACCGTGACGTTCGGGATCACCGACTTCGCTCAGTCGGCGCTCGGCGACATCGTCTACGTGAGCCTTCCCACCGCCGGCAGCAACCTGGGTGCCGGAGCGGCCTGTGGCGAGGTCGAGTCGACCAAGAGCGTCAGTGACGTCTACTCGCCGGTCGCCGGAGAGGTCGTGTCCGTCAACGACGCGCTCGACGCCTCGCCCGAGACCGTGAACACCGATCCCTACGGCGATGGCTGGATGGTCGAGGTGCGCCTCGTCGATGCCTCCCAGGTCGAGGGGCTCATGAGTGCCGCGGAGTACCAGGCCCTGGTCGAGAAGGCGTAGTCCCGTGAGCGAGACGTGTCCTCGGTGCGGCCATCACGGCCTGGCGGACGACCGCTTCTGCGGCGCCTGCGGCATGCCGATGGATGCCGACGCACATGACTTCACGGGCTCGCACACGTCGATCATCCCCACCGCATCGACCGGATCCGGCGGAATGCCGGCCGTGGGCAGCGGGCACGCGCACGAGATTCCCGCCGGCGGGGCGATCCTCGTCGTGCACCGCGGGCCCGGCGAAGGCGCCACGTTCGAGCTGGCCGCAGATGCCGACGTGCTCGCGGTGGGCAGGGCGCCCGAATCGGACATCTTCCTCGACGACGTGACCGTCTCGCGCCGCCATGCGGAGTTCCGCCGGGGAGCCGAGGGCTGGAGCGTCCGCGACAGCGGAAGCCTGAACGGCACCTACGTCAACCGGCAGCGAGTCGATGACCAGCGACTGCACCCGGGCGACGAGGTGCAGGTCGGCAAGTTCCGCTTCGTCTTCCTGGTCGGAGAAGCCTCGACGCGATGAACGGGCCTGCCGCCGAGCGTCCGATCGCAGGGACCATCAGCATCGGAGAGGTGCTCTCGATCCTCAAGCGCGATTTTCCCGACGTCACCATCAGCAAGATCCGCTTCCTGGAGTCCGAGGGGCTCATCACGCCCGAGCGCACGGCGTCCGGCTACCGCCGATTCGGCCAGGTCGAAATCGACCGGCTCCGTGCCGTGCTGACCATGCAGCGCGACCAGTACCTGCCGCTGAAGGTCATCAAGGACCACATCGACGCGCCGGCAAGCCCGCAGGAGCAGGCAGTCGCTGTCGCCGGCTCCGGGCTGCGTCCCGAGGACTTCCGCCCTGGTGCCGGACGCGTGCGGCTCACCCGCGAGGAGCTGGCCGAGGCCTCCGGCCTCGCGGAGGCCGCCATCGCCGCGCTGGAGTCCATCGGGCTGGTGTGGGCGACGCCCGCCGGGCACTATGACGAGGACGCCCTCGCCGTGTGCGCCGTTGCGAGCCGGCTGTCGGCCTTCGGGGTCGAGGCCCGTCACCTGCGCTCCTTCCGGGTCGTCACCGATCGTGAGTCTGGCCTCATCGAGCAGATGGCGACGCCCTTCTCCTCCCCGCGCGATCGCGACGGGCGCGCCCGCGAGCAGGAGGTGGTGCGCGAGCTGGCCTCCTTGTTCGTCCAGATGCATGCGGCCCTGCTCCGGGCGGACTTGATCCGCAGCGGGCGCGCCTAGGTTTACCCTGGTGGGGTGATCGAGCTCGAAGTTGCCGGCGTGCGCGTGGAGGTGCCCTCCAATTCGCCGATCGTGCTGCTGCAGGACAAGGCCGGGCACCGCTACCTGCCGATCTGGGTAGGGGCGGTCGAGGCCACGGCCATCGCCTATGCGCAGCAAGGGGTTTCGCCACCGCGTCCGCTGACGCACGACCTGGTCATCGACCTGCTGGCGGCTGCCGGTACCTCGATCTCCGAGATCAGGATCACCGCGCTGGACGAGGGCGTCTTCTATGCGGTGATCGTCCTGTCGAATGGCGCCGAGGTGAGCTCGCGTCCCTCGGACGCCATTGCCCTTGCACTGCGGGCCGGGGTACCGATCCTGGGGGCGGAGGACGTACTCGACGAGGCGGCCATCGAGATCTCGGACGAGGAGGGGCTTGAGGGCGAGGGCGGTGCGCCAGCACAGCCGGGCCCCGGCGACGAGGCAGCCGTGCGCGAGTTCCGGGAGTTCTTGGACCAGGTGTCCCCGGAGGATTTCGGTGCCTGAACGGGCGTCGCGCACTGCCGTCGCAGGCCACTCCTCGGGTGCAGTGACCCTCACATTGAGGTTGAGACTTTGCTCTGCGACACGCCGAGTGCGCCGGTTGACCCCGCGCCGACCCATCCCTAACGTCGGACCCGTGTTACAGGAGTGAAATTAGGGACTCGTGTGACAAGGCAGTAGAGAGGCCACAGGGGCCGGCACGGCGGAAGGGGAGTGCGGTGGCGAAGGAAGTCACGTCAGTGCAGGCGAATGCGGAAGCGACCGCACCGGTCCTGCAAGGCGCGTTGTTCGACGACTCGACACTTCGTCCGCTGCCGGCGCACATGGGCTACCGAGGCCCGGTGGCCTGCTCCGCCGCAGGCATCACCTATCGCCAGCTGGACTACTGGGCGCGTACCGGGCTCGTGGTGCCGTCCGTACGCGATGCAGCTGGCTCTGGCTCCCAGCGCCTGTACGGCTTCCGCGACATCCTCGTGCTGCGCATCGTCAAGCGACTGATCGACACCGGAGTCTCGCTCGCGAACATCCGTGCGGCCGTCGAGCACCTGTCCACCCGCACGGGCGACGACCTGGCCTCCCTCACGATCATGAGCGACGGGGCGAGTATCTACGAATGCCGCAGTGCTGACGAGGTGGTCGATCTCGTGCGCGGCGGCCAGGGAGTCTTCGGCATCGCCGTCGGCAGCGTGTGGCGTGAGGTCGAGGGCACGCTGGCCGAGCTGCCTGGCGAGAACACCGATCCCGAAGCCAGCGGTGTCAGCACTGCCGGCGGAAGTACCGAGACGGCCACCGGCGTCACAAGCACGGCCAGTGACGAGCTGGCGGCCCGGCGCGCACGTCGCGCCGCGGGCTGAACGCGCCCAGCACGCGCTAGGCTGTGCCCGCTGCATGATCCCGGGCGGGAGAGTCCTGGATAGGTGAGGCGCCCAGCACGGCGTTGATCCCACCAGGCGCCGAAGGAGCAATCTCCCCGACAACCTCTCAGGCAGCAGGACCGCTCGGGGTAGGCACCTCTGGAAAGCAGTTCTCGCACGTGACCGGTTATCGGCCACGTTGAGGACTCGCCGACGGTGAAAGCCGCCAGCCATGGCGGTGAAGCTCTCAGGTCGCGCAGTGCGCGGAAACAGAGGGGGAGTGGCGGCCGCATCCGCGGTCGCCTGCCCCTGAGCGCGTCTGCGCCCGACACCTGAGGTGACCATGGCCTTCGTCGACCGTCATATCGGCCCCGACTCCCGCGAGCAGCAGCAGATGCTCGCCCTGCTCGGCTACGCATCCATGTCGGACTTCGCCGATGCAGTGGTGCCCGAGTCGATTCGCCTGCGTGCTGCGCTCGCCCTGCCCGAGGCGGTGGACGAGCCCGAGGCGCTCGGGCTCCTGCGCGGGCTTGCTGGCAAGAACACCGTGGTGAAGTCGATGATCGGCCTGGGCTATGCGGGCACGCACACTCCGGGAGTGATCCTGCGCAACATCCTCGAGAACCCGGCCTGGTACACGGCCTACACGCCGTACCAGCCGGAGATCTCGCAGGGCACGCTCGAGGCGCTGCTCAACTTCCAGACTCTCATCGAGGATCTCACGGCACTGCCCGTGGCCGGCTCCAGCCTCCTCGACGAGCCGACTGCCGCTGCCGAGGCCATGGCCCTGGCCGTGCGCTCGGCCAAGGGCGCACCGCATGTCTTCGTCATCGATGCCGACACCCACCCTCAGACCATCGCCGTCATGCAGACACGCGCGCTGCCGATGGGCATCGACCTGGTGGTCCTCGACCCGTGGTCCGACGAGCTCCCCGCATGCGCGGGCGTGCTCCTGAGCTATCCCGGCAGCTCCGGACAGCTGCGTGACCTCGCACCCGTGATCGAGAAGGTCCACGCGGCAGGCGCCCTCGCCGTGGTCGCTGCTGACCTGCTCGCGCTCACCTTGCTCACGCCGCCCGGTGAGGTCGGAGCCGACGTCGTCGTGGGCTCCGCGCAGCGATTCGGGGTGCCCTTCGGCTTCGGCGGTCCGCATGCCGGGTTCATGTCAGTGCGCGCCGGCCTGGAGCGCAGCATGCCTGGGCGACTGGTCGGCGTGAGCGTCGATGCAGACGGCAAGCCTGCCTACCGCCTTGCCCTCCAGACCCGCGAGCAGCACATCCGGCGTGAGAAGGCCACGAGCAATATCTGCACGGCACAAGTGCTGCTGGCGGTGATCGCCTCGACCTACGCGGCCTACCACGGTCCGCAGGGCCTGCGCGCGATCGCGCAGCACGCAGCAGGCTCTGCTGCCGCGATCGCCACTGGGCTGGCGGGCCTGGGTGCAGCCCTAGTCCACGCAGACTTCTTCGACACGCTCCAGGCGCATGTGCCCGGACGTGCGCAGGCGGTTGTGGCAGCGGCGCTTGCCACGGGCATCAACCTGCGGCTGGTGAGCGACGACATCGTGGGCATCTCGTGCGATGAGACGACCACGTCGGCCGACATCGAGGGGGTGCTCTCGGCCTTCGCCAGCGTGCTCGGCGGCGAGGCTGGCCTGGCCCCGGTGCCTTCGCGTACCCCGGCCATTCCCGCGGGCCTGGCACGCACCTCGCCCTACCTGACGCACCCGGTTTTCGGGACCCATCACAGCGAGACCGAGATGCTGCGCTACATCCGGCGCCTGTCCGACCGCGACATCGCACTCGACCGCGCGATGATCCCGCTGGGCTCGTGCACCATGAAGCTCAACGCCACCAGCGAGATGGCCGGCATCACGTGGCCGCAGTTCGCCGACATCCATCCCTTCGCACCTCTCGACCAGGCGGCCGGCTACGTCGAGCTCATCAGTGAGCTCGAAGGGTGGCTTGCGGCTGTCACTGGCTATGACGCGGTCTCCGTGCAGCCCAATGCCGGCTCGCAGGGCGAACTGGCCGGCCTCCTGGCGATCGAGGCGTACCACCGTTCGCAGGGTCACGCCGAGCGCGACATCTGCCTCATTCCGAGCAGTGCGCACGGCACCAATGCCGCCAGTGCGGTGATGGCCGGCATGCGGGTGGTCGTCGTCGCCTGCGACGACATGGGCAACGTCGACATCGACGACCTGCGCTCGAAGATCGACGAGCATCGCGACGATCTTGCCGCCCTGATGATCACCTATCCATCGACGCACGGCGTGTTCGAGACGGCTGTCACCGACATCTGCGCCATGGTCCACGACGCGGGCGGCCAGGTGTACGTCGATGGAGCGAACCTCAACGCCCTCGTGGGGCTGGCGCAACCCGGCAAGTTCGGCGCCGATGTCTCCCACCTGAACCTGCACAAGACCTTCTGCATTCCCCATGGCGGCGGAGGCCCGGGCGTCGGCCCAGTCGCCGTTCGAGCCCACCTGGCTCCCTTCCTGCCCTCGCATCCCCTGCGTCCCGAGTGCGGTCCACAGGGGCGCGGGCATGCCGACGGGGGAGTTGGCCCGGTCAGCGGTGCGCCATGGGGGAGTGCGGGCATCCTCCCCATCCCGTGGATGTACGTGCGCATGATGGGGCCGGACGGTCTCCTGCAGGCCACCGAAGCAGCGATCCTGTCGGCGAATTACGTGGCCGCCCGATTGCGCGAGCACTACCCGGTTCTGTACAGCGGCAGCAATGGCCTTGTCGCGCACGAATGCATCCTCGACGTGCGGCCCATCACCGCAGCGACGGGAGTGACAGTCGACGACATCGCCAAGAGGCTGATCGACTACGGCTTCCATGCGCCGACGATGTCCTTCCCCGTGGCGGGCACGCTCATGGTGGAGCCGACCGAGAGCGAGCCGCTGGTGGAGCTCGACCGCTTCATCGATGCGATGATCGCGATCAAGGCGGAGATCGATGCAGTCGCGGCAGGGGAGTGGCCGCTGGAGGACAGCCCGCTGCGCAATGCCCCGCATACCGCGGACTGCGTCATCGGCGATTGGCGGCATGCCTACCCGGCGCGCCTGGCGGCCTTCCCGGTCGACTCCTTGCTCGACACCAAGTACTGGCCGCCCGTGCGTCGCATCGACGGTGCGTACGGCGATCGCAACCTGGTGTGCGCCTGTCCGCGTCCGGAGGAGTTCGCCAGCCACTGACCGTGGCAGCACGGGGGAGCCATGTCGTTGAAGGCCAGCGAAACGGCCTTAGGCTAGCCTGACTTCACCATTTCCAACGAAAGGCAGTACATGGACGGCAATCTGCTGTGGACCCTGATCTGGGTCTTCTTCATGGTCATCTTCTTCATGATCTTCTTCATGGTGATCATGGACCTGTTCAGCGATCACCAGATGAGCGGCTGGGCCAAGGCAATCTGGATCATCTTCTTGATCCTGTTCCCGCCGATCACCGTTCTGGTGTACCTCATTGCCCGCGGTGGCAGCATGGCCGAGCGTCGTCAGGCGCAGATCAAGGCCGCGCAGGATGCGCAGAACGCCTATATCAAGCAGGTAGCCGGAACCGGCGGCCCCGCTGACCAGATCACCCAGGCCAAGGCGCTGCTCGATTCGGGCACGATCACCCAGGCCGAGTTCGACAAGATCAAGTCGCAGGCTCTGGCTTCCTAGTCAGCGCGGACTCCTTCGGGGGCGTCATCACCTCAGGGGTGGTGGCGCCCCCGAAGTCATTGCATCTCCGACTACTCGTAGGCAATCAGCACGGTCGACAACCGGAACACCGGCGGTGTGTGGCGCCCTCCGTCGTATTCAGCCGACGTGCCCAGAACGCATTCCGTCGGAACCATCGGGACCGCACCTGGTCGGCACTTGTTCACGTACGGGCTGACGGAATACGCAATCCGGGCAGAATGCGCAGCAACATCGCTGGACACGTCGACTAGCCACGGCTGCACGACATCGCCTGGGCACCAAAGGGCCCTCGAATACCAATAGTTGCCGCGCTGGTGTGGAGTGTGCGATGTGGCGCAGTCTGGGCGCCAGCCGTAGAGCCGATGCGGAAACCCGTTGACGCGCAGGGTGTGCGTGCGGGGGCAGAACTCCGAGCAGTCATCGCTGTTGCCCTGGCCATGCCCAGTGACGAGGCTCCGCAGGGCGAAGTGCTTTGCCTGCGCAGGGAGGGCAACAATCACCGGCGGTGCACTCATGCCGATGGGCTTCGCCGGGTCACCGTAGAGAACCTCGCGTGGATCCCAGACGGGCAGGACGGCCAGGGGAGTGCGCGCCGGGCGTCCCGGAACCATCGTGAACCAGGTGGTCAACTGCCAGCCTGCGCCTGCGGAATTACCCGGGCCGACCCAGGTGTCGATGGAGGCGCGAAGGGTCACGGAATCCTTCAGCAGCGGTCGCAGATCAGTGACATCCGTTGTCCAGCGCGCACCCACTCCATACGGTGTCATGAAGCGCGCTAGCTCGATGACGGAGGCGGGAATCGTGTCTGTGGCCGGAGCGGTGACGACACCGATGGTTCCGTATCTGTCCCACGGGTCGCATCCTCCTGCGGGGCAATCAAGCGCAATGTGAAGCGTGATCCGCTGAAATGAGCCGCTCGAGGGGAACGTCGCGACGCTGGTCACATCGCGCTGATTGTCCGCCTCCGTGAAGTAGACGGGCGTGTGATCAAAGGCGTGTACGACGGTCGCACGTGGTGACGTCTGAGCCGCGGCGGGCTGTGACCAGAACGCCAACGAAACCGAGGTGATAACTAAACATGCCAGCGCGTTCGCCAGACGACCGAATCCTGCGAACATCAGTGATCTCGAACGACGTGTCATGGTTGGATCACTCGAGGAGTGTAAAGGAGTTGGTGGTGCCGTGCGGCGGTGTGTGATTCGCTCAATGAGCGCCGCATTGTCGACGGTACTTTGCCTCTTGGTGCTCGTAGCCGGTGCGAGTCCTGGCAATGCCTCAGACGTGGCCGGGCTGCGTTGGTCGATCGTGAAGGTGCCGGAGTGTCCGCCACGTTCATGCTGGCAGGTCAAGGTCACCGCACGAAGCACGTCCTGCCCGCATGGCCTGTACGTCGCCGTCAACCAGTGGACGGAAGCTGACCTTAAGTCGCCGTCCAACACCTTCATCGTTGATGTGAGCACGAT
>CAYFLP010000053.1:0-11543 GCA_964344045.1 uncultured Bifidobacteriaceae bacterium | reverse complement strand
TGCCGCGGGTACCTCGCTGGTGGTCATGGTGCCGATCGCGCTGTTCGGGGCGATCAGGCACTCCAGGAGCGGCTTCACGGACTGGGGCATGGGCCTGCGGCTGGGCATCGGCGCCTTCTTCGGCGCAATCGCCGGCGCTGCCGTGGCCCTGCGCATCGAGGGGCCGGTGCTGCGACTGGCGTTCGCCGCGCTCGTTCTCTACACGGCCATCCAGATGCTGGTCGTCGCCCGGCGCAGCAAGGTCACGGCCTGACGGGTGGCCTCGCGGCGCGGCCGCCGTGGCGCGGCCCTCGCAGCACCCGTGCACGCACCGCGCATGAACGGCCCGGTGGCGTTTCCCTCGCGCAAGTGTCATGAATCCAGGCGGTTGTGACACTTGCGCGAGGGAAACCGGGCCGGCCGGCGCCGCAGGTGGCCACGTGAGCGCCCGATAGCTAGGCGAGGGCGTAGATCCAGGCCTGCATCGCACCTTCGTGCGTGCTGACGGCAACACGAGTCCGCACATAGCCGGGGCCCTCGAATGCGTCGAGGCGCTGCCAGTGCTCATGCAACTCAGCCGACTCCACGATGTCGACTGCGACTTGCGGCGCTGTCGGGTCGAGGGTGATGCCCGGGAAGCCCATCCCTGCGCCCCAGCCCGCCTGGACGAGGTGGCCGCGCACCACGCCGGTGAGCCAGCGACCAGGAATCTGCGACACGTGATGGTGATTGGCCCTGCCGGGCCGGAGCGTGCCGTAGACGGCCAGGCGCTCGACGCCAGTCCTTCCGACAAGCGGGCGCTCGTCAGCCAGGCGCTCGACAGCCAGGTGCTCGTCCGCCACCCGCGCTAGCCAGCGAAGCGCAGGTCGAGCTTGAACTCCGGGCCGCCCAGCGGCGTGATCACCAGCGTGCCGCCGGCACCGAAGTAGGCGCCCGTGCCGCCGACGATGGCCATCGCAGCCGGGGTAGTGGGCGCACCGCCGATGGCCGCTTCGTTCATGCCGCTGACGATGATGGAGCCATCGCCGAACTTCAGGTCGACGAATACCTCCCGATGCTCCTCATTGACCTCCGGGAGCACCGCGATGGTGGTCGCGGCGTAGTGATACGTGCCGATGGACTCTCCTGCCTGGCTATGGCTGAGGGTCCCGCGCGTGACGACGAGATCCCCGAGGGACGTGCCCGTTGGCGCGGCATCGACGACAGTGCGGACGGCGCGATGCATCCACAGGACCTTGTGGCCATGGGCCTTGGACGCAGCAGCCGAGGCGGATGCTGCCGGGAGGGCTATGACGGCGGCGCACCCGATGGCGGCAGCGATGACAAGCGATGACCTGCGCATGCGCGCATCATGCCGCAGGGCGCCGGGCGTCGCCTCGTAAGTCGCAGGACTCGATCAGGACGTCGCTGCGACTGCCCGGCTGATGAGGACCGTCAGCATCAAGATGGCGAGCAGGGTCTGCCCCGCCATCACGAGCTTCACCGGCCGCGACATCACTGCCTCCGAGGTGGGCCCGTACGTGGAGTTGACGTTGAGCGAGATGAACAGGTAATCGAGCAGCGTGGGAGTCGGCGGCTCCTCGCCATCGCGCGCGGGCCAGACGAAGGCTCCATGCGGGGTGCTCACGTCGAAGAGCACGTAGACGAAGGTGAAGACGGTGACGCTCATCATGTAGACCGCGGCAACGTCCCACAGGCTTCCCAGGCCACCGCCCTGGTGCGTGTGCGCGGTCGAGACCATCGACACGACGTTGACGACGACCTGCAGGACCGAGAAAGCCAGGTAGATCGCGGCGAACTTGAATAGCAGGTGTGGCAGCGGCTTGAGCAGGGCCACGATGACGAGGATGGACGTCACCACGAAGATGGCAGTGCTGGCCGTCTCTACCGTCAGGACGAGCGTCTTGGTCGAGCCCTCGAGCACGCCCGACTCGGTGAGGCGCCGGGACAGCAGCGTGTCCATCAGCCAGATCACCAGGATCGCGGCGATGACCGCGAACCGGCCCCCGCCGTCGCTGAGCTTGGCTCGCAGGCGTTCGGCCGGTGGAAGCTCATGCTCCGAGGCCGCGTGGGGATCGGGTTCGGTCTGCATGCGCTCACCCTAGGGCCGGCGCCCCGGAAGCCACCCGGGCCAGGTGGGGCCTATGGCATCGTTCAGCCATGACCCGCACCCGCATTGCCCTCGTAACGTCGATAGCGACTGGCCTAGCCCTGATCGGCCTCGCTGCGCCAGCCTCGGCTGCCTCCTGCGCGCTCAAGCCCGCGGCCGACGGCAATATCTGGCCCGTCGTGTGCCCGAACGGCAAGGCGAACTCCAAGGCCGAGCCCAAGCTGACCAAGCTGATGCCCGAGTTGATGGGCCTGCCCGCGAACGCGTCGTTCGCCCAGTTCAAGGCTGCAGCGTGCACCGACTTCGACAAGAGCAACCTGACCAACCCGATCCTGTCGAGCGGCATCTACTACCAGACGGTCAAGCTCGGATGGCCGAAGAAGTACTCGAACTGGTTCAGCGACGCAATCACCCAGGGCGGTGGCGACGGCCCCTGCGGCTGACACTGGCAGCCGCCACGAAGGGCCAGATGCAGGCGGTGCGCCGGCGGCCGATTCGCTAGGACTCGTCAACGATGACGATGGTCTCCAGTGACGGGTCGCTGCAGTAGGCCACGCGCACCTCGCGGGCTGCCTGCCGGATGCCCTCGATGACCTCCGCGGTCACGCGTTCGCCGGGCGCGAGCATGGGCACCCCCGGCGGGTACGGGCAGAACTGCTCGGCGCTGATCTCGCCCACCGCGTCGTCCAGGCGGATGCGCCGGTGCCGGGCGAAGAAGGCCTCGCGTGGAGTACAGGCAACCTCCGGCTCGACCTGCCACACCGACAGTTGCGCAGGCGCTCGCGGCGCGCCCCGGCCGTGCTCGATCAGGCCCTGCACCAATGCGGTGGCCTCGTCGAGGAAGGCGTCCGAGTCGACCAGCGTCACCGTGAGGACGAGCGTGTCGCGGTCGGCTGACTCGGCCCCATGGCCGGCATCCCACAGCTGCTGGCCGATGGCGACGCCGTCGGCCCCGGTGCGCGGCAGCCACAAGGTCACCTTGAACGGATCCATGCCGTGCGGAACCAGCTCGTCGTCGAGCACTACCAGCCCGGGGATCGCCGCGAGCGCCCGCCGCATGCGCTGGACGGCTGCGAACGTGCGCTCGAACGCAGCAGTGCCGTCGCGCTCGAGAACGGCACGCGTCGCATCGATCGAAGCGAGCAGCGTGCCCGAGGGCGACGTGGTCTGGACCAGATCGACACAGCGATCGAACTGGCTGCGGTCGACCAGGCCATCGCGCATGGCGACCACGGCAGTCTGCGTGTAGCCCATGAGCGCCTTGTGCACGCTCGTGACGCAGATGTCAGCGCCCAGCTCGAGCGCACCGCGTCCTGGGAGGAAGCCCAGGTGCGCACCCCACGCCTGATCGACCACGAGCGGGACGCCCCGCCGATGCGCGGCTTCCGCGAGTGCGGCGACATCGCTGAGCGTGCCCACGTAGGAGGGCGAGGTGATGAAGGCACCCGTGATGTCGTCGTCGACTCCATCGATGGAATCCGCGCGGATCCCCATGGGCAGCCCGAAGTCCGGGTGGATGTCGGGGAAGATCCACTGCGGCAGGGCGCCCGTGACGACGAGCGCCGCCTGCGTGCTGCGGTGCGAGGTGCGATCGATGGCGACCGGCCGACCGGGGCGCGCGATGGCCGACAGGGCAGAGATATTCCCCTGCGTGGAACCGCCTACGAGGAAGCGGCAGTAGTCGGCTCGGACGGCGGACGCCCACAGCCGCTCGGCATCGGCCAGGTAGCCATTGCTGAAGGCGTTGTCGTCGACGCCGCCCTGCATGGCGAGGTCGTCGCGCACCAGGGGGCCCAGCAGGTCTGCCCCGATTGCGCCCGGCAGCAATTCGCCCGGCCCGTCCGCGTACTGGTTCTTGTGACCCGAGACCTGCAACGGGTGCATCCGCCGGGCCCGTCCGCGCGTCCAGGCATCGACAAGCGGCTGATCCGACATCCCACCTCCTGCATCGCGGCCCCGTTCCCGCGAGACTATGCGGTGTGGAGCCATCACGCATGAAGCGAGTGCTGATTGCGCCCCTCGCCTACAAGGGCACGATGTCAGCCCGGCGCGTGGCCGCCGCGATGGCGCGAGGCGCCTGTTCGGCAGCGAGCGGATCGACGTGCTCCCTGTCGCTCGACATCGCACCGTTCGCAGACGGGGGCGACGGGTCGGTCGATGCCCTGGTGGCGTCCGGATGGGAGCGCGTCACGGTGTCGACGCGCGGTGCCGACGGCACGCCCGGCACCGCGTCGATCGCGACCTCGGGCGCGGTGGTGGCCGTCGAGATCGCGAACGCCTGCGGTCTCGCACGTCACCTTCCCCGGCCGCTCGACCCGCTGGGAGCCTCGTCCGCCGGCCTCGGCGATGCGATCCTGGCCGCCCTCGACCTCGATCCCGCCACCGTCATCGTGTTCCTGGGCGGGAGCGCCTCCACCGATGGCGGCCGCGGGATGCTCGAAGCCCTCGGCGCACGCGTCGACGAGACCGGCATCAGCATCGGCAGCCTCGACCCGCGCTGCTTCGTCACGCGTTTCGTCGCGGCCACCGACGTCACCAGCCCGCTGCTCGGCGACAGCGGAGCTGCTCACGTATTCGCGCCCCAGAAGGGGGCCGATCCTGCGCAGGTGGACGAGCTCGAGGAGCGGATGGGCGCATGGGCCGATGCCCTGGCGACGGCGACGGGCGTCGATGCGCGCGCGTGGCCAGGCTCGGGCGCGGCGGGCGGTGTCGGCCTGGCCCTCATGGCAGCCCTCGGAGCACAGCGCGAGAGCGGGGCCGAACTGCTCGCACGCGAACTGCAGCTGGACGCGCGCATCGCGGCAGCCGACATCGTGCTCACCGGCGAAGGCTCGCTCGACGCCCAGAGCCTGCTGGGCAAGGGCGCCGTCAACCTGGCCGACCGTGCGCACGCGCTAGGCGTGCCAGTCGCCATGGTGTGCGGGCGCATGTCGATCACGCCAGAAGGGCTGCGCGCTCACGGAGTGGCCAGTGCCCGGTCGCTCACGCAGCTCGATGCCGACCGCGCCATGTCGGACGCCCCTGCAATGGCACAGGCCGCTGCCGCCAGCGCGGTGGCGGAGCTGCTCGCCTAGGCAACCTGGAACGAGCGCTTCGCCAGGCCCATCCAGTAGCCGTCGATGACCTGCTCGACAGGTGCGCCCGGCTCGGTGGCCGCACCCAGCGTGACGAACAGCGGGGTGAAGTGCTCGGTCGAAGGATGGGCATAGGGCATGCCGGGTGCGTTGGTGCGGAAGGCAGCGAGCTCGTCGATGTCGCCTCGGCCCAGCGCGTCGGCCGCCCACAGGTCGAAGTCCTTGCTCCAGCCCGGAGGCACTGCAGTGGGCGTCCAGTCGCGCAGGAACGGAAGGCCATGGGTGATGAAGCCCGAGCCGATGATGAGCACCCCCTGATCGCGCAGCGGTGCTAGGCGTCGGCCGATCTCGACGAGCGCCTTCGGATCGCCGGTCGGAAGCGACAGCTGCAGCACCGGGATGTCGGCATCGGGGTACATGACCTTCAGCGGGACCCAGGCACCGTGGTCGAGGCCCCGGCTGGGGTGCTGGTGGGGCCGCTTGCCGTCGGGGAACACGCTCGAGACGAGTGCTGCGAGCGCCTGGGCATCGGGAGTCGGGTACGTCATCTCGTAGTAGTGCGGCGCGAAGCCGCCGAAGTCGTAGATGACCTGGGGGGCAGGCCCCGCTGCCGAGAGCGCCAGGGGCGCTGACTCCCAGTGGGCCGACACGATGAGGATGCCGGTCGGCCGCGGCAGCCGGGCCGTCCACTCGCGCAGTTGGCCCATCCAGCGCTCGTCCTCCAGGAGCGGCGGGGCTCCGTGGCCGATGTAGAGGGCAGGCATGCGGTCCGCTGTCATGTGGGCAGCCTAGGTCAATTTAGTTGATTCGTCAACTAAATTGCACTTCCGGATGGCGCCCGCATGCGCCAGTCTGTGCACATGAGCGAAGCCAGCCCGAAGACTGACCTCCCTGCCCGCACGCGCAGCGGCCGCAAGGCCGTCTGGCTGGCGATCATCGTGGCCGTCGGCTGGCTGCTGATCGGCAGCGCAGCCGGGCCCCTCAGCGGAAAGCTGTCGGAGGTCCAGACCAACGACAACGCCTCCTTCCTTCCGGCCTCGGCCGAGTCGACGTTGGTCGCCGACGAAGTGGCCGCGTTCAGCGAGCAGCAGACCTTCCCCGCGCTCGTGGTGATCACCAGGCCTGACGGCGGCTCGCTCACCCCGGACGAGATCGCCCAGGCGAGTGCCTTCGCCACCTCGATCCCGGCCCTCGCGGCCGGCAGCGGCACGGTCGCCGACTACCTGGGGCAGGCACAGGTCATGGCGCTGCCGTCGCAGGACGGCAAGGCAGTGCTCATCCCGATCCCGCTCGATGCGCAAACCGCCACCGCGCGCAGCGGAGAGGACTTCGGCATCACGGTGGTGACCGACGGGGTGCGCGCCGCGGCCGGAAGCCTGCCCGGACTCGAGGTCAGCGTCACGGGGCCGGCCGGCATCCTCGCCGACCTCATCGCGGTGTTCGGCCAGATCGACACGACGCTGCTCGGCGCCACCGCGCTGATCGTCGCGATCATCTTGATCTTCGTCTACCGCAGCCCGTTCCTCTGGCTGATCCCACTGGTGTCGGCAGGCATGGCCCTGTCGGCGGCAAGCGCCATCGTCTACCTGCTCGCGAAGAACGACATCCTGGTGCTCAACGGCCAAAGCCAGGGCATTCTCACCGTGCTCGTCTTCGGAGCCGGTACCGACTACGCCCTGCTCATGGTCGCGCGATATCGCGAGGAACTGCACAACCATGCCCTGCACACCGACGCGATGAAGGCAGCCTGGCGCGGCACCGTCGAGCCGATCGTCGCCAGTGCCGCCACTGTCATCATCGGCCTGCTCTGCCTGCTCCTGAGCGAGCTCAACTCCAATCGCTCGCTCGGGCCCGTCGGCGCAGCCGGCATCGTCGGCGCGCTCGCGGTCATGCTCACCTTCCTTCCGGCACTGCTGGTCGTGCCGAGCGTCGTGCTTCCGATGCTGGCCTTCCTCGTGCCCACCGTCATCGGCCTGGCACTGAGCCTGGTCACCGACATCAGCGTCGGGCCGTTCGCCGCGATAGGCGGCCTGCTCGCGGTCATCACGATCGTGGCCTGGGTCGTGTTCGGCGTCATGCGCATCCGCAAGCCGCACTGGGGCCCGTTCAGCCGCGACAAGTACCCGGCCGGGCGCTGGGCCTTCTGGCCGCGCGTGCCGCACGTGGGAGCACCCGACGAGCGACTGTCCGGGCTGTGGTCGAAGCTCGCCGGCAACGTCGGCCGCCGCCCGCGCATGACCTGGGTAGTCACTGCGCTGCTCATGCTCGTGCTGTCCGGGTTCGCCCTCACGCTGAAGGCATCGGGCATCACGACGACCGAGGCCTTCGTCGATCGCACCGACTCCGTCGTCGGCCAGGAAAGGCTTGCAGAGCACTTCCCGAGCGGCCTCGGCACGCCCGCGATCGTCGTCGCCAACGAAGCCTCGCTCGCCGAAGTCGTGTCCGTAGCGTCGTCGTCGCCAGGAGTGGCGTCAGCGGTCGCCTATACCGGTGCGCCCGCCGGCATCCCCGGCGCCGATCAACTTCCGCCGAAGGTGGTCGACGGACGGGTGCAGGTGGAGGTCACGCTCGCTGTGCCCGCCGACAGCCCCGAGGCGATCGACGACATCCAGGCCCTGCGGGACAACGTGCATGCGATCGCGGGCGCCGACGCCCTCGTGGGAGGCCAGACTGCCGCACAGCTCGACGTCGACCAGGCCTCGCTGCACGACCGCAACCTGATCATCCCGGTCGTGCTGGTGGTCATCTTCATCGTCCTGATGCTCCTGCTGCGCTCGATTGCGGCACCCGTCCTCCTCATCGCCACCGTCGTGCTGTCGTACTTCGCGACCCTGGGCGTGTGCGCGCTCGCCTTCAACCACCTGTTCGGGTTCGCCGGCGCTGACACGTCCTTCCCCCTGTTCGCGTTCGTGTTCCTGGTCGCCCTCGGGGTCGACTACAACATCTTCCTGATGACGCGCGTGCGCGAGGAGTCGATCAAGCACGGAACCCGCGAGGGCGTGCTGCGCGGCTTGACGGTCACCGGCGGGGTCATCACGAGCGCCGGCATCGTCCTCGCGGCTACCTTCCTCGTGCTCGGCGTCCTGCCGCTCGTGTTCCTGCGCGAGATCGGCTTCGCAGTGGCCATCGGCGTACTGCTCGACACGTTCATCATCCGCTCGACTCTCGTCCCGGCACTCGCGTACGACATCGGCAAGCGGATCTGGTGGCCGAGCAAGCTCAGCCGGGTGCCCGGCGACTGACCACTGCGCTGCCTGCGTCGCAGCTAGGCGGCAAGCTGCCCGTCAGCAGCAGAGGTGCCGCCTGAGTCCTGCGGCGGCGGCGCGAAGATCGCTTCGAGCCGGTCGCGGATGTCGAAGAGCGCGAGGCCGCCCATGCCAGCGCGCATGGCACGCTCGGCAGCGGCGAACGTGTCGTTGATCGCCTGCTGCGGCTTGTCGAACTCAGCTGGGTCCAGTTGGGCCGCCGCCAGGTAGTCCTGCCAGGCGTGGTTGTGGGCGAGATAGGCCTCGCGCGCCTTCGCCAGGTCGCCATGCCAGGCGAGGATCTTGACGGCGGCAACCTTGGCACCGGCATCGGCTATCGCCTGCTGCCCGTCGCGCGCCGCGGCCGTAAGGGCGTCGCGGGCCTGCTGCACCTGGGCGTCGGTCGGGCTCGCGCCATTCGCACCGTCGCCCAGCACCGCGACCGCCGCCTGGGCCTGGGCGTCAAAGGCGATCATCGCGGCCTCGGAGGCCTCGATCCTCGTCAGGAGACGGTTGGCCTCGTAGGCGCGCATCACGTAGTCGAAGCCCACCGCGGCGGCCGGGATGACCAGGAGCAAGAACGCCAGCAGGCCGGCAAGGGGGCCCACCCAGCGCCGGTGGATCCAGGGCGTACGAGGCACCAGGCGGTCGGGGAAGGCGTTCGTCTCCGTGGTCACCGCTCGATTGTGCATCAGGGCCTACTACGGTGTTCGGGTGACCGCCGCCACAGCCCCCGACTGGCGCACGCGCTACGAGGCTCTCGTCGAACGCGTCCAAGCGCAGTACCGGGCCATTCCCGAGGGGTCACCGATCCGCCTGGCGAAGAGCACCTCCAATCTCTTCCGTCCCCGGGCAGCCTCCACGACCCCCGGCCTCGACGTGGCTGCCTTCGACGGGGTCCTGTACGTCGACCCCGAGACGCGCACCGCCGAGGTGCTCGGCATGACCACCTACGAGCACCTGGTCGATGCCACCTTGCCCTTCGGGCTGATGCCCATGTGCGTTCCGCAACTGCGCACCATCACGCTCGGCGGGGCAGTGACCGGCCTCGGCATCGAGAGCGCGAGCTTCCGCAATGGCACGCCCCACGAGTCCGTCATCGAGATGGACATCCTCACGGGCGCAGGCGACATCATCACCTGCACGGGCGCAGCCGACGACCCGCATCGCGATCTCTTCTACGGCTTCCCCAACTCCTACGGTTCGCTCGGCTACGCCTTGCGCCTGAAGATCGAGCTCGAGCCCACGAAGCCGTTCGTGCTGCTGAGGCACGTGCGCTTCGCGACTGCCGAGGCCATGACCGCAGAGATGGCGCGCATCGCGTCCTCTCGCGAGTTCGACGGCCGCACCGTCGACTTCCTCGACGGCACCGTCTTCTCCCCCGCCGAGCAGTACCTCACCGTCGGCACGATGGTCGACACCGCACCGGCCGGCCTCACGCCTAGCGACTACACCGGCATGGACATCTACTACCGGTCGATCCAGCAGCGCACCCTCGACCTCCTGACGATCCACGACTACCTGTGGCGCTGGGACACCGACTGGTTCTGGTGCTCGCGGGCATTCGGCGCGCAGAAGCCGCTAGTGCGCAGGCTGTGGCCCAAGGGCAGGCTCCGCAGCGACTTCTACTGGAAGATCGTCGCCGTCGACCGCAAGCACCAGCTGTCGAACCGAGCGGCACGGCTGCGCAAGAAGCCGGTGCGCGAGGCAGTGGTGCAGGACATCGAGGTGCCCGTCGACAAGTTGCCCGCGTTCCTCGAGTTCTTCCATGCCGAGGTCGGCATCGAGCCCATCTGGGTGTGCCCGCTCAAGCAGCGCGACCCAGCCGCCCGCTGGCCGCTCTATGAATTCGACCCCGAGGTGCTCTATGTCAATGTCGGCTTCTGGTCGACCGTGGCGCTGCCCGAGGGCGTGGATCCGGACGAGGGCCGCGTGAACCGGCGCATCGAGGAGGTCGTCACCGCCCTGGACGGCCGCAAGTCGCTGTACTCGACGGCGTTCTACGACAAGGACGCCTTCTGGTCGATCTACGGCGGCGACGACTACCGGACGCTCAAGGCCGATTACGATCCTCAGGGTCGCCTGCGCGACTTGTACGCAAAAGTGGTGGAAAGGCAGTGAAGAGATGAAGCTGGCTGAGGCGTTCTCCCTCATCGTTCCCGCCGACCGGGGCGTGGGCTTCCGGGCATTCGACGGCTCGAGCGCTGGCCCCCAGGACGGCCCAGCGCTGCTTGAGGTGCGCAGCCCGCGCGCGGTCGAGTACCTGGCCGGCTCCCCCAACCAGCTCGGGCTGGCCCGTGCGTACGTCTCCGGCGACCTGGAGATCGTCGGCGACGTCTACGAGGCGATGTCGCGGCTGTACCCCCTGCCCCTGGACCACCTGTCCTGGCGCGACAAGCTCGAACTGGTCAAGACCTTCGCGCCCTACGCGCTCAAGCGCCCCGAGATCCCGCCGCAGGAGCGCCGCCTGGGCGGCCGCCGGCATTCCAAGAACCGCGATGCCGACGCGATCCACCACCACTACGACGTCAGCAACACCTTCTACTCCTGGGTCCTGGGCCCCTCGATGGCCTACACCTGCGCGGTCTTCCCCTACGCCGACGCCACCCTCGAGCGCGCGCAGGAGGACAAGTTCGACCTGGTGTGCCGCAAGCTCGGCCTCCAGCCGGGCATGCGCCTGCTCGACGTCGGCTGCGGCTGGGGCGGCATGGTCCGTCATGCCGTGAAGAACTACGGCGTCACCGCCATCGGCGTCACCCTCTCCGAGCAGCAGGCCCTGTGGGGCCAGCGGGTGATCGCCGAGGAGGGCCTGGGCGATCGCGCGCAGATCCGCTTCAGCGACTACCGCGACGTGCCGGAGTCCGGCTTCGACGCCGTGTCGTCCATCGGGCTCACCGAGCACATCGGACGCGACAACTACCCCTCGTACTTCTCGTTCCTGTACGGCAAGCTGCGCCCCGAGGGCCGCATGCTCAACCACACCATCACCCGGCCGAATGACGGCTGGCAGACGCACTTCAAGAAGTCCTTCATCAATCGCTACGTGTTCCCCGACGGCGAGCTGTCCGGCCCCGCGCAGGTCATGACCGCCATGAACAATGCCGGCTTCGAGATCCGGCACGAGGAGAACCTGCG
>CAYFLP010000052.1:1203-11719 GCA_964344045.1 uncultured Bifidobacteriaceae bacterium | reverse complement strand
CGGGCCGCGAGCTCGAGCAGCAGCAGTCCTGCCGTGATGCCGTCCTTGTCGGTGACATGCGAGGGGTCGACGCAGTAGCCCAGGGCCTCCTCGTAGCCATAGACGATGCCCGGCACGCGCGAGATCCACTTGAACCCCGTGAGCGTGGTGCGGTAGTCGAGCCCGGCATCCTCGGCGATCGACCTGAGCATGGTCCCCGAGACGATCGATTCGACGAGGACACCCTGTGCGCGCCCGCCGCGCATGCCGATGCGCTGCACGACCCACCAGCCGAGCAGTGCGCCCACCTCGTCGCCGGAGAGCATGCGCCAGCCATCCACGGTGCGGATGCCGGCCGCGCACCGGTCCGCGTCCGGGTCGCTGGCGATGATGATGTCGGCGTCGGAGCCGCTGGCCTGCGCAAGTGCCAGGTCCATGGCGCCCGGCTCTTCCGGATTGGGGAAGTGCACGGTCGGAAACCGGCCATCGGGCTCGAACTGGGCGGCAACGACACGGGGCTCGGGAAAGCCCGCCTGCACCACCGCGCGGACGAAGACCGCCCCGCCGACCCCGTGCATGGGCGTGTAGATCGCGACGGCATCCCTCGGCCCGTCGCCGACCAGCTCTGCCGCGCGCGCGACATATGCGTCGACGACCGAGGTGCCGAGCACTTCGTAGGCATCCGACCGAGGGATCTGCGGGACGGGGCCGACGGCAGCGATGCACGCGGAGATGTCGGCGTCGGCGGGCGGCACGATCTGGCTGCCGTCGCCCAGGTACACCTTGTAGCCGTTGTCGTCCGGCGGATTGTGCGAGGCCGTCACCATGACTCCGGCACTCGTGCCGAGGTAGTGGATCGCAAATGCGACCAGAGGGGTCGGCAGCGCATGCGGCAGGAGCAGCGCGCGAATCCCCGCCGCGGCCATGATCTCCGCGGTATCGCGGGCGAAGGCATCGGAGTTGCGTCGAGCGTCGTAGCCGACGACCACGGACGTGCCACCCGTCGCACGCAGGTAGGCCGCCAGGCCCGCCGCCGCCCGCGCCACCACCACGCGGTTCATGCGGTTGCTACCGGGCCCGAGCCGGCCGCGCAGGCCCGCGGTCCCGAAGGCGAGCGTGCCGTCGAAGGCGTCTGCGAGCTCGACCAGCGAGCCGGCGTCGCCGGACGACGCCCGAGCGAGCAGGCCGGCAAGCTCGGCGCGCGTGTCGGGATCCGGATCCTGCTCCATCCATTCCGCGGCAGCGACCGCGAGCGCTTCGAGATCGGGCATGGTCAGTACCCCTGGCTAGTGGCCCCGGCACCCGTCGCGATCGCGATGGAGGCCGACGCCCCGATGCGATCGGCGCCAGCATCGATCATCGCCGTGGCATCGGCCGTCGTGCGGATGCCACCCGAGGCCTTGACCCCCAGTGCATCGCCCACGAGGGCCCGCATCAGCCGGATGTCCTCGACGGTCGCACCGGAAGCTCCGAACCCCGTCGACGTCTTGACGTACGCGACACCGGAGCGAAGGGCAAGCAGGCACGCGATCGCCTTCTGCTCGTCGTCGAGGAGCGAGGTCTCGAAGATCACCTTCACCGGCCGCCCGGCGGCGGCATCGGCGACCGCGCGCATGTCCTCGTACGCGCCGGCGAGATCGCCCGAGCGCAGTCCGCCGATGTCGAGGACCATGTCGACTTCGTCAGCCCCCTCCTCGACTGCGATCGCGCACTCCCCCGCCTTGGCCCGGCGCGACATGGCACCGAGGGGGAACCCCACGACCGTGCAGACCATGACATCGCTGCCGCGCAGGGTCTCGGCCGCCAGGGGCACCCACCGCGAGTTGACGCACACCGAGGCGAAGCCGTGCTCGACCGCTTCCGCGCACAGCTGCTCGATGCGCGCCATCGTCGCGTCGGCGGTCAGGAGCGTGTGGTCGATCCGGCCGGCCAGCGTGGCAGCCGACCGCACCGCCACGGGTCGCTCGATGCCGTCCGGGGCCGGCCCCAGTGCGACCTCGACGGCCTCACTCGCCTTGTCCAGCAGCTCGCGCAGTTCCATGATCAGTTGCCTTCCCCTGAGTGCGTACCCAGCGATGCTACGAGGTAGGCGAAGAGGACGTCGCCCGCGTTCTCGGCGTACCTGTGCAACTGCTCAGGGGTGCTGGTGACCTGGTCGCCCTCGAGTCGGTTGAGCAGGGTGCAGCAGATCATGGCGAACTTGCTGAAACCCCATTCGTTCAGGCAGCCGGCGAACATCGCGCCTTCCATCTCGATGTTCTTGACGCCGTTCTCGTGCAGCCATTGCAGCCACGACATCTTCGACTCGAGATCGTCGATGCAGATCGCGCCGTCGAGCCGGTGCTGCTCGAGGAAGAACTCGCTGGTCGCGACCGTGGCGCCGCTCGTGACGGAGATGCCGCTTCCGGCGCTTGCACGCAGGATTTCGTCGCGCACCCCTGCCGGGAACGTGCACTCGAACCAACGCTCGCCCGCATTGCCCTTGAGCACCCGGTACGGGCGCAGGTCGGGCATGAGCCCCTCGGTCGTCACCACGACCGTGCCTGCCGGCAGGCCCACGCCGCCGCTCGTGCCGACGCGCGCCCAGAAGATCTCGTCGAGCGCGGCGAGATCGCCCCGCTTGACGAAGTAGACCAGGCGCATGAGCTCCTGGACCGCGATCGACGCACTCGGCATGCCCATGCCGTGCGAGATGAACAGCACGCCGGCCGAGTAGCGGGTGACGAAGCGATCCTCCTTCGGAAAGGCGAGGACCTGCGCTCCGTCGTTGAGGTCACTCCACCGCTGCGCGAACTCCTTCATGCGTGCGCCCGAGCCGCCCATGATGATCGCCCTCAGGCCACGCAGTTGCTCGAGCAGCGGATCCTCGCTCGTGACGCCCAGGTGGTAGTAGACGTCGGGCTCTGCCCCGGAGAGCACGCCGTCGAGAAATGCATGGTTGATGCCCTCGGTCTTCACGTCAGCACTCCATCCGGATCCGGCCCAATACTCTCCATGAGCCTACGGCCACGGGTACGTTGCACCGAAGGATCACGGGAAGAGGGCCACGGCATGTCTGCTGCTTCAGCACCCGCCACGTCGACGGGCGCGCGGGCCTGGGCGATCCTGGGGGCAATGGGCTTCGGTGCCCTGATCGCACAGATGTTCAGCACCGTCATCGGGCCCGCCCTGCCGACCATCAAGGCCGACCTCGACCTCTCGCTCAGCACGCAGACCTGGACCATCACTGCCTATTCGCTGGCATTCGGCGCTGCGCTCGTCGCGGGCGGGCGCCTGGGCGACCTCGTCGGAGAGGTGCGGTTGATCGTCATCGGCTTCATCGTGTTCGCGGGCGGCCTGGTGATGTCGGCGGTGGCGGCCGGCGGCCTCATGATGATCAGCGGGCGCGCGGTGCAGGGCATCGGCATCGGCATCTCCGCGCCGGCGACCCTCTCGATCGTCGTCAACTCCTTCCCTGCCATCAAGCGGGGATTCGCCGTCGGCGTGTGGGGCTTCGCGCACGGGTTCGGCCTGCTGATCGGGCCGATCTTCGCCGGCTACATGCTCGACCTGCTCTCGTGGCGCTGGATCTTCTGGATCGCGGTGCCCCTGACCGGTGCGGTCATCCTCGTCACGATCGGCGCCACGCGCGGCTATCGCAGCGTGCTGGCCTCAGGGTCCTACGACGTGATCGGCCTCATCCTGGGCGCGCTCGGCATCACGCTGGTGACGTTCGGGCTGCAGAACGCGAGCAATGGGTGGGACCTGCCTGGGACGTGGGGAACCCTCGCGCTCGGTGCCGTCTTCCTCGCCGCGTTCGGCTTCGCAGAGACGCGCATCAAGGACCCGCTCGTCGACTTCTCGCTGTGGCGCGCACGCCTGTTCTCCGGCGGATTCTTCGCGGAGAGTGCGGTCGGCTTCATCTACATCCCGATGCTCACGTTCGTCGGCTCGCTCTTCTTCATCGTCGTCCTGAAGATGACGCCTGTCGAGGCCAGCTGGGTCATCGTCATCACGACCGGCACGTGCATGGTGCTCGAGCCCGTGGCCGGCAAGTGGGTCGACCGCATCGGCCCGGGCATCCCGATCACCGTCTCGCTGCTCATGCAGGCCGCAGCGCTGTTCTGGATGGGGACCTTCACGCCCGACACGAGCATCGCGCAGATGGCGATCCCGCTGGCCCTCATGGGCGCCGGCGTCGGCATCTCGCTGCCCGCCTGCAACACCGCTGGCATGAGCGCGGTCGACACGGAGCACGCGGGCATGGGCTCGGGCCTCATGCAGATGACCTTCAACATCCCCGCTGCGCTGGGAGTCGCGCTCGTCACCTCCGTCATCGGCACATGGACTTCCGGCCGGCTGGCCTCGGCGATGTCCGGCTCGGCGTACATGGACCAGGCGGTGCAGTACCAGCAGGCCCTCGAGGACGGAAACGACTCCGGCGCCGCGTCGATCCTCTCGTCGCTGCCGGCCGACGCCCAGGCTCTCGTCGACGAGGCCGTGCGCTCCGCCCAGTCGAGCGCGATCACGATGAGCATGGTGATCCTGGGCTTCGTCGCCCTGGCCGGAGCACTGATGTCGGCTCTCGTGATCGGGAAGCGCCGGGCCGTCTAGCGCCTAGGATCAGGGCATGGACGAGGAGGCATATGCCCGGGCGATGATGACGGTCGCGCAGGCCTTCGAGATCGTCGCGGCGGCCATCTTGGTCGTAGGCCTCGTCCTCGCACTCGTCGTAGCGCTCCGTCGCTACCTCAGCACTCACGATGGCGGGGCTAGCTACCGCGCACTTCGCCAGACCTTCGGCGGCGTGCTCCTGCTCAGCCTCGAAGTCCTCGTCGCCGGCGACCTCATCCGCACGGTGGCGGTCGCACCCACGCTCGAGAACGTCGCGGTGCTCGGCCTGATCGTCGTCATCCGCACCTTCTTGAGCTTCAGCCTCGAGATCGAGATCGACGGCGTGCCTCCGTGGCGCAAGGCCTTCGTCAGCGGCGCAACCGTCATCAAGCAGGGAATGGAGCAGTCATGACAGCAGCAGCCAGCACGCCGGGCGGCAGCCCGGCCGGCACGAGCGCGATTCCGACCGTCGTGACCCCCACCGAGATCTGGAAGCACGAGCCCGACGATCACGACTACCCGGCAGCGGCGTCCTACCTGTCCTTGCTGATGCCCGCGAAGCTGGCGAAGAAGGTCGCGTCCGCGATGAAGAAGTCGCCCATCGAGCTCCACCCGGCCAAAGACGTCCTGCGCGCCGCCCGGCTGTCGCTGCTAGCCGCTGACGACCCCGAGGTCGCACGCGACCTCGCCAAGGTCCAGCAGGGAGCCCAGCTGTCGCCCGTGCTCATCGTCCGGGGCGACTCGCGCAAGGGCATCCCCGCCGTCATCGCGGACGGCTACCACCGGGTCAACGCCAGCTATCACCTGAGCGAGAACGAGCAGATCCCCTGCCGGATCATCGACTATCCGACGAGCTAGGCCCGACCGCTCGCAGTGCCGGCACGCCGAGGAGCGGCCAGCACGCCGCAGCAGACTGCGGCGACAGCGGAGACGACGAGCACTGCAGGCCACGCACCCAGTGCCTTGCCCAACGGATGCGACACCACGAAAGCGACCCCGAAGATCGCGACCGCGACCACGGCACGCACCAGACCTGCCATGCGATACCACTGCCATGCGCACCAGGCGCCCACCGCGAGCACGACGATCCCGCCGAGCCAGCGCTGGCCCGTCCCTTGCGCGACCGCGAAGCCGAGGATGAGAGCAGCCGCGCCGACTGCGGGGACGAGCACGCGAGAATTCACGCTCGCAACACTACGTCGGCGCCCTGTTAGCGTTCCGGCATGACACAGGTGCGCCTGGCAGTGCCCGACGACGCCGACGCGATCACCGAGATGGTGGCTGCCGCCTTCGCGACCGACCCGGGCTGGAGCTACATGACCTATGGCGAGAACCACTCCGCCATGCGCGCCTTCGCCCGTGCCCTGCTGATCCCGCGCATCCGCAGGGGCACTGCCTGGGTCAGCGACGACAACATGGCCGTCGCCATGTGGGACCGCCGTGCGAGCGACCTGCCGGCGGACCCAGATCACGACGAGCGCTGGGCGGCCTTCCGGGCAGAGGTCGGCGACGCGATCGCCAACCGCATCGACCTCTACGACGCGGCCGTCGCTGCCGCAGGACCTGCCCGCCCGTACTGGTACCTCGGCGTGCTCGCCACGCATCCCTCGGCGCAAGGCCGGGGCCTGGCCACGGCGGTGCTGCAGCCGGGTCTCGCGGCCGCGAGCGCGGAAGGCTGGGACTGCTGGCTCGAGACCTCTTCCTCGGGCAACAAGGCGTTCTATGCAGGCCGCGGCTTCGCCGACGGGCATGCCATCGACCTTCCCGGCGCCCCGACCACCTGGTGGCTGCGCCGACGCCCATAGTGCGCGTCGCGCCGAGCCCGGCAAGCAGTGCGCAACCGCTCATGGGCCTGCCTAGTGGAGCCCTTCGTCCTCCATCACGTGACTTCGACGTGCGGCCTGGCCTTCATCCGCGGGGCCCACCACCACACGAACAGTCCCCAGATGAGCAGCAGCCAGCCCGCGCCGAGCAGCCAGGAGCCGACGACATCGGTGACCCAGTGCTTGCCCACGAGCAGGCGCGAGGGTGCCTGCAGCAGGCCGACGACCACGAGGACGCCCGCGGCGTAGGGCGCCACCCGCTGGGGCAGGAGATACCAGGCGATCAGCGCCATGGCGATCCACACCGTGAAACCGGCATACGTGTGCCCGGAGGGAAAGGACAGGTGCTGCTGCAGATCGGTGTTCTCGATGAACGGGGGGCGCTCACGCGCGATCGAGAACTTCAGGAGGTTGGAGACGACCACGCCGAGCTGCGAGACGACGACGAGGAACAACGCCCATCGCCACTGCCGAAGGACGAGAAGCAGGATCGAGACGATCGCCACGACGGCGATATTGCGCGGGCCATCCGCTACCCATGACACGTTCCTGGCTGCCGAGAGCAGCCACGGACGCAGCTGCCCTTGATCCCAGAACCACGTGTTCAGCGGCAGGTCGCGGGCATTGGCTGCGGCCAGGTTGGAGCCGATGAAGGCCGCGAGCAGGAGCCCCAGCCCGAACAGCGCCGCACCGAGCAGGACGAGCCTGGGAGCGGCTGTTCGCGGCGGGAGCTCACGTCCAACCCAGGGCACGCTGCAGGCTAGCCCAGTTCACCGTCGAGCCTGACCCGAAAGCGGCGATCACGGCGTGCCGGAAGGGCGATAGGCCTCGGTGAGGAGCACGACCAGCTGCGCCACCGCCGCATTCACGACTCGATCGGCGCTCTGTGCGTCGAGGTCGTGCAGCGGGCCTTCGTTGAGCAAGGTCGCCAGCCCGTGCAGCAGGGCCCAGCGCGCGAAGGCCGGGTTCTCGGCCGGGTCGCCGTCCCATGGCGGCAGCCCCAGCTCGAACGCATCGGGTACGGGCTCGCCCGATTCCTCGAACAGCGGGCGTGCCTCGCCAGAGCTAGGCGTGCGGAACACCAGGGCGTATTCATGTGGATGCGAGCGGCTCCAGGCGAGGTACGCGTGGGCGATCGCCGCCCACCTCGCCTGGGGTTCGGCGAACCGGTAGGCGTCTTCCGCTTGGGCGAGATCCTTGCCCAGCAGCCGCACGCAGTCCTCGGCCAGCACTGCATGCAGGTCGCTGATCGAGGGGAACGCCCTCGCCACGGCCGCGCGCGAGACGTTGAGCCGGGCAGCCACGGCAACCGTCGTCACCGCTTCCACCCCTCCTGCCGAGAGAAGTGCATGACCGGCCGCGATCGCATCGCTGCGGGTGTTGCCGCGGTGGTAGGTGGCGCGCACCCCTCCCGCGCGTTTGCCCGTCATGGCGCCACCCTATGTGGCACGATGCCGCAAGTGGCAGGGTGCCACATGAAAGGACGGACGATGCCCGACACTCCCGCGCGCGGATCCTCACTCCTCGCCTTCACCGGCCTCATTCCCGTCCTGCTGATCCTCGTGCCCCTCGTCGCCGGCTGGTGGACGGCAGCGATCGTCATCAACGTGGTCGCCTCCGTCTGCGTCATCGCCTTCCACCTGGCCAAGCGCCAAGGCGTGACGCCCTTCGACCTGCTCGTGCTAGCCCTCGGCATCACCAATGCCGTCCTGTGGTTCGGGTTCGGCAACGACATCCTGCTGAAGAACTTCGCGGTGCCGATCTACGTCATCCTCGCGGCCCAGGCCCTGATCAGCCTGCGGCTCGGCACGCCCTGGACCGTCCAGTTCGCCAAGCGCCAAGTCGACAAGAGCCTGTGGTCGACTCCCGGGTTCATTGCCGTGAACCGCCAGACGACCAAGTGGTGGGCACTGGGCTTCACCATCTGCGCCCTTCTCGCCCTCATCCCGCCGCCGTGGGGCAGCATCACCTCTACCGTGATGCTCGTGATCACGGTCATGCGCACCCCGAAGGTCGCCGCACGCGCCCGCGCACGACTGCAGGCATGAGCGATCCCTTCCGCAGCGGGGCTTTCGAGGCCCTGACGACCGAGCAGGCGATAACCCCGTGCACGCTCGTCGCCGGTGCGCTTCCACCGGGATTCACCGGCCGGTATGTGCGCAATGGGCCGAACAGCCCAGTCGCGCCGGCCGGCCCGTACGTCTATCCCATCGACGGCGACGGCATGCTGCACGAGGTTGCCTTTCCGGGCGACGGCACCGTCACCTACCGCCGCGCATTCGTCCGCACGCCGATGCTGGAGGCCGAACTCGCCGCCGGTCGTGCCCTGTGGGGCACCGTCATGATGGGGCTGCAGCCGCTGCCCGGTTCAGGCGCGACAGGCCGCAAGGACATCCCTGACGTCAACGTCCTCGCCTTCCACGGGCAGCTCCTCGCACTTGCCGAGCAGACCTGCTCCTACGAAGTCGACCCGCACAGCTTGGCCACGGGCATGCAGTTCCCCTTCGCCGGGCAGTTCCCCCGCGGGGCCACCGCCCACCCGAAGGTCGATCCGACGTCGGGCAACCTCGTCGTGTTCAGCTACGGATTCGCCGAGCCCTACCTCGCCTGGTGCGAACTCGCCTCTGACGGCAGCGTCATCACGCCGCATACGGCCATCGCAGGCCTGGACTACCCGGCCATGATCCACGACTGCGCTATCACCCCGCACTACCTCGTCATTCCCGTCTATCCACTCGTCTTCGACCCGCTGCGCACGGTGACAACCGACGGGCCGCCCCTGCAATGGCAACCCGACCGCCTTACACGCATAGCCGTCGTTGAACGTGCGACGGGCCGCACTACCTGGCTTACTACGCACGCCCGCTGGTCCTGGCATACCGTCAACGCTGTCGAGGGGCCGTCCGGCATAACCCTCGACGTGATGTCGTACGACGACTTCGCGATGGAGGACAGGCTCGGTGCGCTCGAGCGGCTCGAGTTGAACCTCGAGAATGGCAACGTCACCTGCGCTATCGCAGCCGAGCGAGCCGGAGAGTTCCCCCGCATCGACGATCGCCTCGTCGGCCAGGGCTACCGGACCCTCGCGAGCGTGTCCAACGCGGGCGCAGCGCGTTACCCAGGGACATTCGACACCCTTGTCGAGATCGATGCGGCCACTGGCGCCGACACCCGCTGGACAAGCAGTGACTCACCGCTCGGCGAGCCCGTCTTCATCCCCGCCGGTGAGGGCTACTGGGGCGTCCTCACCGCTGCGCCCGAAGGCAGGGCCTCGCACTTCCTCGTCTTCGCTGCGGGTGAGGTATCACGTGGCCCCATCGCAACAGTCCGGCTTCCATCTCGCGTTCCCGCTGGCCTGCATGGCACCTGGCTGGCCACCTCCTGATCACGTTGACTCGGGCGGCAAGGCTGTTCGATCTCACGGAGGTGTCGGGAATCGTGACGAAACCACTGAGGTGCCGCTAGGCCGAGGATCAAGGACACGGTGCGCAGCATCAACTCCTGGCAGGTAGCGCGCCTGGTGCCTCCCCGAGCAGCCAGGGGATGGCTGCATCAGACATACTCATTTCCATGACGACACGCATGCGCGCCACCCTGACCATGATCATCGGCACTGCCGCCATCAGCGCCCTCGCAGTGGCCGCCCCGACGGCCGCCTTGGCCAATGACTCCGGCAAGACCGTGACCCAGCTGCCGAGCACGGTGTCCATCAACACCGGCCAGTCGGTGACCCTCACCCTCACGACGAACGTCACGACCGGTTACACCTGGAAGGCCTCCGTTCCGAAGAAGTCGACGGTGAGCGTGAGCAAGGGCGTCTACAAGGCCCCGTCGGGCAACGCCATGGGCGCGGCCGGCACCACCTCATGGACGATCACGGGCAAGAAGTCCGGGAATACCGTCGTCACTATCGTCGCGACCGCACCGGACGGCACCCAGTCGACGACGGATGCCAACGGCCAGTCGCAGGCGTTGACCGCAAAGGTCTCGAAGAAGAAGTAGCAGGCGCTCAGGCATCGAAAGGGTCGAAGGAGCCTGACACGCAGGTTCCACTTGGGTGGAACCTGAGCATGGCCGAATGCATGTGGGAGTGGGGCGGGTCGGGCTCGAACCGACGACGA